>CAZZNZ010000031.1:0-7449 GCA_964655875.1 uncultured Gammaproteobacteria bacterium
TTGGATCTTGTGCAAGATTTACGGTTAAATGTGAAACTTTGGAAATACTGGTTGTTTAGAACAAAAATTATAAGTTGAACTTAGATTGAGAGCAAGAGTAAAAGTTGTTAGACATGGAGAATATTAAGATTTGATGAGTTCTAAATCTTTGTTATCAAAAAATTTAAAACCAATTAGTAACATGATGTATGTCAGAGCGCCCATTAGGCAACTCACAACCAATGGTACTACGAGTTGTAATAGGTATACTACTAATCCCATTCCAATGCCGGCCATCAATGCCGGTAGAATATCTTTAAATGTTTGCCAAACATTGGCAGAAATTAAGCGGCGAGACGTAATGTAAAATACTGTTTGAATAATGATTTCGGTAATAAGTGTAGCAATAGCACCGCCTAAAAAACCATAATGGGGGATGAATATAATATCTAGAGCAATATTTAGCATTACACCTATAAACTCTTGTTTAGTGCGTAATGGCTGTTGACCAGTGGTAGCAAAAATTTGGCTAGAAGTAATACCAATAAACCGTACTATTAAAAAAAGTCCAAATAATTGCAGGGCTGGCGCGGCCGTCCACAATTCTGGATTGTGATACAAGAGATGCAAGATCGGCTCAGCTAAAATCATAATGGCACTACCTAGGGCGATCCCAAAAGCCGACATGTAACGGGTAGACCACTGGACAATACTGCGATAACGTGGCATATCTGTGTTAAAACTGGCATACAGATAAGGGGTAATTACTTGTAAGCCAATGCGATGAAAAACTAGAAAAAACACAATAATGCGCGAAGCCGCACCGTATTTAGCAATATCGCCAGCGGGAATATGGCTCCAGCCAGTAATCTGAAATAAGCGTAACATTAATTTATCAATTTCAAAATAGACGGTCATGATTAGAGTTTGAGCGCTAAACCAAACACCTTCTTGTGCCATACCCTGTATGAATTTGTGATTAAACCTTGGGCGAACTAATTTAAATGAATAAGCGCCATAAATGCCAATAAAAATGAGTGTAGTTACAGTAAACATTCCAGCAATCCAGTAGGCACCAATGGCGCGATCAGTAATATAATGCACAATCAACCACATGCCAATAATTTTTGTAATGCCATCCAACACTTCAATAAAGGTGATTAGTTCACGATGTTTTAGACTACGATAAATAGAGCGAAATACCACTCGGTATTGTATTATAGCTTGCCCAATACCTAGGAGTAGTAATAACCAAAACATTGGCGTAAATCCACTTATGAATGCATATCCTCCGGCTACTATTCCTAGTAATCCAATCCAGGCTATAGTTTCAATGACTAAGGCTGTACCATAATACTGTTCAAGGCGCTGTTTAGTCATGGTAGCGGCGCTACGCATTAACACCATACTCATGCCAATTTCGCTAGCAACAAATATAATGCTAGTAATTGATGAAGCTACTTCAAAAGTATCGGCTAAGGCGTGATTATTGTAGAGATAATTAGTACCAATGATGAGTGCAATACCAATACAAATGCGATAGAGTAAACGTGAAGTAATAAGTTGGGCAATGGTACGCAAAACGTAGCGGCCGTGATTCATACTTTAATATTTGCAATTACATCATCTTCATGAGATTTGAACGGTAACCCCATTGCTTGCATAATTGTGGATGCCATCGCTAAAATAGTGGCTGGCGGTACGGTGTTTGAAGTGATATCAGGTCCATATGCTAAAAACATGCCGCGACTATCGTGGTAATTTTTAGTTTTATAGTCATACAAGTTACTATAATCTAGTGAACCGGAAAGATAATAGTAATCGGATTCTAAGATTAAATCTGGTCCAGATTTTGGAGTATGTATTTTACCCACGATGCGTTGTCCGGTTGCATCGGTTAACTGCTCTAGTTCAGCTTTTAATTTAGCCAGTAAGGCTTGACGTTGTGCTGTTGACACAATGCCGTTGTTAAAACGAGCCGCATCATTAATGTACAGTAAATTAGCCATTGATCCACGAGGAAATGCTGCTTGAGTTTTATTTAAATTTAAACGCACATTTACCTGCACATTCACCGGAATAAATTTTTTTACAATCGAAAAGTACAGCCATTTAGCGAATTGATTTAACCACTGCCAGTGTCCTAACAGATTGCGCACTGTTTTATTAATGCGTAGTGTTTTACGCTGCTGTTGCTTAGCACTAATTTCTCGCGATAATTTTGTGTGGCTTTGTTGAAATGAGCCGGTGCCACTAGTAGTGGCAAGATAGCCGTGTTGTTCTAGCCAGCGGTTGATGTAAAAGATTTTATCGTACACTCTAAAGCCATGATCAGAAATAACAAATAACGTGGTATTAGCTGGTAGATGATTCATTATCCAGCCAATAAATTCATCCATGATGAACCACATTCGCACTGCGGGTGCATACCCAGCTAATGCTTGATCATAAGCTACATGCGACACCCAATCGGTACCAGAGCATAAATAAAAGAAAAAATCCCACGGCTCGTGTAAAAATAATTGTTTTACTCCGGCCAAGCGTTCTTCCTCTAAAATACACAAATCCCTCAGGTAAGGATCTAGATTATCCGTCATGCGTAATTTGGCGTTAGGGGAGAGACGGTACTTTTGTAATTCAGGGTATTTTTGTTTAAGGGTTTCTGGATAAATATATTTATCACCGCGCGTCATTAAGCTAGTGATAGTGATATGGTTTTTGAGTTTTGGCGGAAAGGTATTGGGTAGGTTAATGAGGATAGGCGTGCGACCATGGCGCACCATGGCTTCATAAATAGTCTCTTGTTTTATTTGAGTGCTATCAATTAAATTTAAATCATCTAAATCTTTATTCACCACTAAAAAATCTAAACAACCATGTTCAATGGGGGTAACACCAGTGGCGAAAGTGGTCCAGGCTGGAGCACTGTGAGCGGGTAGAGTAGAAAGCATAGTGCTAGATACACCTTGTCGCATCATTTTGGCAATATTTGGCAATTTTTCAGTATCTACCAATGGTTTTACTAAGTCCCAGCTGGAGCCGTCGAGACCAATTACAACCACTTTATTAGTAGAGGTAGATCGTGACTCATGATCTTTACTGTTTATTGTCATAGAATGCATAATATTGGTAATATAGCTGAAAATAAGGGATTTGTCATATATGACTATTACGAAAGGTACTACGAAAAATTAGACAAAAGTCAATTTTAGTGGTATCATACTACTAATGATAAGTGAAAAAAGATTTCCATTAGCTAATCCAGCTCATGATGGTTGGAGCGATGAACCGTTCGCATTGAATGTTCCAGAAGCACCAGATGTAATTAGCTTTGAATTAAAAAAACTTCCGCCCGATCAAGAAGCGCATTACCAAAATGCTATTCAACAAGCCCGGTCACTACAAGACATATTTTCTATACTGCAGAAAATATACGATAGTGGTTACTATGTTGCTAATGATGCACTTCCTTTTGAATCGGCCGCTGATTTGATTCATTTGATTCAAGATGCTTATGCTGCTACCGTAAATGAAGTGCGTAACAGATTGAATAACGATGAAGTTAGTGTAGATGAAATAGAAAATATTTTAGCTAATCAAAAAGATGAAGAAGAGCGTGTAACGCAAGAAGGAGTTCCTACACACTTAGGTTTACTACAGGCAGTTGCGCGCTTGGTGGAGCAAGATAATTCAACTCGTCGTTAAGGCGAAGGATAACTGAAGAGCTTGCTGATGTTCCGCTACATCATGCACTCGTAATATGTCGGTGCCGTGTTGGGCAGCATAGAGGTGTAAGGCTAGTGTGCCAGGCAAACGATTTTGCACCTCGGCTCCGGTAAGTTTGCCAATAAATGATTTTCGTGAAGCGCCAATTAATAACGGTAAATCAGGAAACGCTTGCTTAAATTTCTTTAGGTTGCGTAAAATTATTAAGTTATGTTCAACGGTTTTACCAAAACCAATTCCAGGATCAATAATAATATTTTTTCTGTTAATGCCATCAGCCACAGCTAACTGGATTTGTTTTTTGAAGAACGCGATAATATCTTGGACTACGTTTTTATAATGTGGTTGGGCCTGCATATTACGTGGTTCGCCCAACATGTGCATGATAACAACCTTGCATTTTGTCCTAGCGGCTATTTGGCGCATAGCAGGGTTTTGTAAACCAGAAATATCGTTAATTATTTTAGCCCCTAATTTTATTGCTTGAGCGGCCACCTCAGGTTTATAGGTGTCGATTGAAAGAGATGCAAGATTTTGTGTCTTTACAGATATTTTTTTAAAAATTGGCACAACGCGTTGTAGTTCTTCAGCTACGCTTACGGGTTCTGCACCCGGGCGGGAAGATTCTCCACCAATGTCAATAATACTAGCTCCAGCGACTATCATATTTTTGACCGTGGTAGAGACGCGATTAATTGCATCTCTACCAAAAAATTGTCCGCCGTCAGAAAACGAATCGGGGGTGATATTAAGGATGCCCATTAATTGTACCTGTAATTTCATAACACTAGTATACCATATAGATGTAGTAGGGACAGAGGATAATATCCTGTCCTGGTAGTTGATACAGGTCATATTTAGTATAGCGTGATGCTTGTTACAAAGCTGCTGACCAGTTAGCTGGAAACTGGTCAGCAGCTCAGCCGATTTCGAGGCTGCGCCGAGTGCTGTCATTCCGGAGGAGTAGTGACGAAAAGTGATCTAAGGAGGAGCCGGAGTTTCATGGATAATCACCATGCGCTCCGGAACCTACTTGAACGGCACTATTACAGTATCGGTGAAGTGAGGAAGTATTTTAAGTATTAGCTAAATTACGAATATACTTCTGATATCGATCAATCAGTATCTTTGTTACTAGTCCAGGCTTGCCTTTATCAATGGTGATATTTCCAATTTTAATAATCGGTACTGCTCCGTAGGAAGTGCGAGTAATAAAACATTCCGAAAAAGTTTTTACACTAGTCAAAGCAATATTTCGCTCTTTAATCTGATAATCTTTCTTGGCTAAATCAATAATTAATTTTCGCATCAGACCAAACAAAATATTTTTTCTAGGAGTATAAATACTATTATTTTTTACAAAAAAGATATTCGCATGACTGCACTCTGTAATGTGGCCGCGTCGATCTAGCAAGGCAGTGTCGATAGAACGTTGTTTATGAGCTAATTCATAGGCTTGCTGCTCTTCCCAGAAGGATAATTTTTTTGCTCCGGGGCAGGGACGTTCTAAACAGTATGTACTTAATTTAGCTCCATGTTTATAAATTGAAGTTGGAAGTTGTTCTTGTGGAAACGATAGAATATAGATGTTTGTTTTTCCGGCGATGATAATAATAATTTGTTTTTTTCGAACCATTAAGTGTCTCTCTACCCAGGCTTGAATCTTTTCTAGTGAATAGGGTAAAGAAAACCCCATTAACTGAGCGGATTGCTTTAGGCGTTTCAGATGATCTTCTAGTTGTAAAATATGATAATTATAGACACCTAGAGTTTCAAAAGCGGCTTGAGCTATATAAAATTCTGGTTCAGTACCAAAAAAAACAATGTAAGGAATGTGTTTGCCATTTTTAGTAAGATGTAATGGTCGGCCACGTCGAGTTTGATTAATCATTGGCATTCACCAAACTTAAAAATTCATTCCGCGTATTCAGATTGTTTTTGAATAAACCGCAAAATGACGAGGTGGTTACAATGGTATTTTGTTTCTCTACACCACGGGCTTGCATGCATAGGTGTGTAGCTTTTAAAATTACTCCGCAACCTTTGGCTGATAGCGCCGTATCTAAGCACTCAGTAATTTGTGAAGTGAGGCGTTCTTGATTTTGTAAGCGGCGGGCGAATATTTCTACAACACGTGGTAATTTAGATAAGCCAACAATTTTTTTATTTGGAATATAACCAATGTGCGCTTGGCCATAAAACGGCAGTAAGTGATGCTCGCAGGTGGAGTAAAAATCGATATTTAAGCACGTAACCATTTCATCGTAATTTTCGCTATCAAAAAAGGTCAGATAATCCGCTGGAGTCATAGCATAACCACTAAATAATTTAGCATAACTGCGGGCTACTCTAGCTGGGGTATTGCGCAAGCCTTCTCGGTTTGGTTTAGGATCGATTTCTTGAAGAAGTTGTTGGATTAATGTGGTAACATTGGAGGGAGTCATGACACTGATCTAATAATTGTTTAATGGTTTTTCCGGTGCGTGGTTCAATTACAGCTGGCGCAATCTCAGCTAGCGGTACTAGCACAAATTTACGCTCGGTTAAACCAGCATGGGGTATTACCAAATCTACCGTATCAATAATTTGTTGATCGTACAAGAGGATATCAAGGTCAATCTCGCGCTTAGCCCAGCGGGAGCGAGCTTTACGACCCAAATCGTGCTCAAGTTGTTTCAAGATGTTTAATAGGGTTTGTGGAGGCAGGTTGGTATCTAGTTGGATAACCTGATTGATGTACCAGCCTTGATTAAGGGTTAACGGCTCAGTTTCATATAGGCTAGATGTTTGAACGATGGCAATGTTGCGTTTGAATAACGCCTGTTTAGCGCGTGTAATATAATCTAATCTAGGTTCAATATTACTACCTAGGCCTAAAAATATACTACTCATGATAAATCACTGAGGAGGTGGATGTTTCCCAGAGCTGTACTTGCGATACAGGTAGATGTGGTTTAAGAGTACGGTAAATCCATTGGGCTACTAATTCACAGGACGGGTTTGCAAAACGATCGTTGAGATTGGTGTGATCTAGTAGATTAAGTACATGTTGTTTCACGAGTAGTTTGAGTTCTGTAAAATCCATTACCATATCTTCTTGATTTAGAGAGCTAGTAATCGTAACAGCTAATCTATAATTATGGCCGTGTAATGCTTCGCATTTACCGTGATATTTGGTAAGAAAGTGGGCGGCAGAAAATTCAAATTCTTTAACAATGTGAAATGACATACACTTAATTGGAGCTAAAATTAGAGATCACAGAAAATGATTCTACTATAGTTTGTAGTTGTTTACGATCATTTTCAGTTAAATTTGGTTGATGTTCCATGACAATCACATAGACTACATGATTAGCGTAGAGTACATATTCTTCCCTAGCTTGATTTGTAGTAATCAGATGCCGACCTTCTAAAGGCTGATGGAGTGAAATACCAATCGTCTCTGTTTCGCTGCCACGTCGATTTACTTGTAACCATTCATTCAATCCAAATTCTGGTACAGTATATTGTCGAACTGTAACATTAAAACCTTGCCATATCGATGATGATACAAATGTAGTATCAGCTGTATACAGTAATACATCGCCAGTTTGATAAGGTTCACCAACAAGTGCATGCAACTCTTTAGTTTGCCAATCTGTAGGGTAGAGTAAGATAAATTGATCACTCCAATATAACGAGTTAGCAGTAACTGTAGCTTGCATTTTTGCTAAAGTGGGTAAGGGATTGTATTCGCCAGTATCA
>CAZZNZ010000032.1:0-7327 GCA_964655875.1 uncultured Gammaproteobacteria bacterium
AAAGTTTATTACTACATCGTGGTCTTGAATGATTCCGTTAGGTTCAATGATAGTGGGTTGAATAAACTCATCGGTTTCACCACGAGCGTAAGCCGCATCAATGGCGTTTTGTATTGAAGAGGCAGCATGCAAGCTATCACCCAATACCAACATTTTATAGGCTGTTTCTACTCGTTCCCAACGATGATCGCGATCCATCACCCACCAACGGCCTTGTAAACTAGCAATTTTACCAAGGCCTAGCGCGGTCATTGTATTTTGTAATAGGTGAGTATATTTAGATAATGATTTTGGTGGTACGTCGCGGCCATCACCAATCGCATGCACAAATACGTCGTGAATTTCATGCTCTTTCGCGATCGCTAATAATTCATGACAAGCTTTGTCATAGGTATGAATACCGCCATCGGACAATAATCCTAATAAGTGTACTCGGCTATGATGTTGTTTGGCATATTCCATCGCTTGCACAATGGCGGGATTGGTTCGTAAGCTACCATTTTCAATCGCTGCAAGTAATTGTTGCTGTGGTAATAATAAATCGCGGCCCGCACCCATAATTAAGTGCCCCATTTCGGTAGAGCCTGGATGATTTTCCGGTAAGCCAATATGGGCGCCAGCTGCACCAATCGGCGTGTTGGGGTATGTGGCTGTAAAATGGTCCATTGTAGGCGTGTGGGCTAAGGTAATTGCATTGTGAGCGTCTGGTGTACGAATACCCCAGCCATCAAGAATAGCCAATACAATGGGTCGTTTAGCTTTCATAGAAGTCTATTGTAGCAGAAAAAAGCAGTAGTTGTCACGCTGCTGATTGGCTTAATTTTGATGGGGTGGTAATGGAAAAAATTTACTCACTCGCCGCTGATACGAGGCAAATTCAGGGTGTTCGGACATTTTTTTCTCTAGCAGGGGAATGCCAGATACTTTCAAAATTAATAGTGTAATTGTTAGGGGGCCAATGATAGTAAACCAATGATTGGATACCGCTAATGACGCTAACCAGATTCCCCACCACAATGTTACTTCGCCAAAATAATTTGGATGACGTGTATAAGCCCACAAACCGCTTTGCATTAATTTTCCTTTGTTTGTGGAAATACGCCTAAATTCAGCTAACTGAGCATCGCCTACAACTTCGAAATAAAAACCAATGAACCAAACTACAATACCACAGAGATCTAACCAGCCAAGGGGAGTAGTTGAGTATTGATGAATGGTGAGAACGGGTAGAATAATCAAAAATAATAAGCTACCCTGTAGCAAATATACTTGCAGATAGGAGCGTAAATAAAACCATTTTCCCCAAGCTTTACGCCAGGCTAAGTAACGATAATCCTCGGTTTTGTTACGATTTCGTTGATGAATATGCCAAGCCAGACGTATACCCCATACGGTTACCAAGCTACACACTACCAGCGTTCGGGCACTGGAATTTTGTGTTAGCCATAAGGACGTCCAGGCCATTAATACAAAACCTAATCCCCAGGCAATATCGGCTACATCGTTGCGATGTTGAATGAGCGATACCACAAACCAAGCGCTCATGTATACAATCAATACCAGTGCTAATGTGAAATAGAGCTTCACAATTTAATTTTATCTGTAATAAAGTAAGTGATTGTAGCCACAGAAGCAGCCAAGATTGCACCCCAAGCTAAATCTATCAAAGTAACAGCTAAGGGCCAATCTTTAGCGATGGCTAGATTGGTTAAATCATAAGTGGCATAACAAACAAAACCAAATAGTGCTCCATATAGTAGAGCGTGGGTCCACGAGTGCTGTGCTACAGCTGGTTTAATTACGAACACTACTAATCCGGCAATAAAGATAAGATAAAATATGATGGCGGCTAACCAATTTACGTCGACCTTCATTAAGGCGCCAATTTGTGCACGATAAAAATTTTTAGCAATTAAGCCCAGCCAAACCATATCCATCGCAAAGAATACAGGCAGAGCGATAAAATACAATTTTGTGAACATAGCAATTATTGTTTACTCAATTGTAATTTGCCAATCATAATCACGTATCCCACTAAGCACAGAATAACTGTAGCAATGATACTAGGATATTGGCCATTAAAACCAGCTGCGGAAACGTGTTTTAGTAGAATGCCGCAATAGGCCCATACTAATACTAAACCATAGGCAATAGCACGATCACGTTGCATTTGAAATAGTCCAATTACCGCGCCGACTAATAATATTATACTGGTCCAGACGGTTTCTGAAATACCAAAACCATTAAAATGAATACTCACTAAAAACACCGTAATATTGGCGATGGTGGCTACGGTAATCCAACCAAAGTAGACGCTAAACGGAGTTTTAAGGAATAGGGTTTCTAAGGTAGTATAGTGTTCCGTTTTTAAAATGTGAGCCAGCTTAATTAAGGTATATAACAATATCAACATAATGCAGACCGATAAGCCGATATCATCATAGTGCCAGGCTAAAATCCATGAGATATTAGCAACCGATGATGTCATAAACCAAGGGTTTAGTTTTGCAATCAGTGCGCTTTTATTAGTGGCGGATTTTGTAAATTGATAGACAACAAAGCCGCCCAGTAAGAGATAGATTAATCCCCAAATAGCAAAGGTAATGCCGGCCGGAGCGAATAAGTTTTTATACGCATCGGAAATTGCTTCCGTGGAGCGATTATTGATGGGTAGGCTAGTGGCTAGGTAATTTACTGTTACCATGGCTACATAGAGGGTAGCGGCCAAAAGGTTTTTTATCATTAGTATAGTTTATGCTCGAATGAGCGTTAAAATTTCTTTAGTTTTTGCTTGTTGAATCTCTGGGGTAGCGGCCTCTAAGTTTAAGCGCAACACTGGCTCGGTATTGGAACCGCGCACGTTAAACCAGTAATCGGGATATTCAATGGTAATGCCGTCTAATTTGGAAACAGCAGTCGCATCTAAGGCATATTTAGCTTCTATCGCTGCCATTACGGCTTGTTTATCTTGTACCGTAGAATTAATTTCGCCAGAATGCGAGTATTTACGGAACGGACGAACTTGTTCCGCAATGGTTTGATTGGATCGGCTAAAATAACTTAACAACATGGTGGCCACAATCACTGGAGTTTCAAACACGCCCAGTTCAGTACGCATAAAAAAGTGACCAGAAGATTCACCAGCAAAAGCAGCGCTTTCGGTAATGGCCTGAGCTTTAATAAATGAGTGTCCCACCTTAGTAACGGATGGTTTTCCGCCCGACGCTTTAATCATATCGCGTGTAATGCGACCTGGACGAATATCATAACAAATGGTAGCGCCAGGCTTGCGCTCTAGTACTAACTGCGCTATTAAACCACGAATCATGGCCGGTTCAATTAATTTCCCCTCATTATCTACAAAAAAAATACGATCACCATCGCCATCAGTGGCAATACCCAAATCGGCTTGTTCGGCCACTACTTTAGCCATTAATTGAGCGTTATTTTGTTCTTTAAACGGATCGGCTTCATGGGCCGGCATATTACCATCCAGCTCAGCGTTCAGTTCAACCATTTGGCAGGGGAAATGCGAACACATGGCGCGTAAATACGTAATGCCCATGGCGTTGGCGGTATCGGTCACAATTTTGAACGGTTTAATGGTGTTTGTTCCTACCCAATCTACTTCAAATTTGGCATGTTCCTCAATAATGCCGGTTTGAGTGCGTACAGTACCACCGCCTGGCGGTGCAGTAAATTGATTTGCTATCACCTGATCGCGAATTTCAGCAATGCCGTTATCGATACTGACTGGTTTTACACCATCACGTACAAATTTTAAGCCATTATACTCTTTTGGATTATGCGATGCGGTAATCATTACACCGCCATCATAACCATATTTAGCTACGGCAAAATAAAACGCCGGGGTAGATAACACTCCCACATCAATGACGGCAACACCTTCATCTACAAACGCTTGCACCGCTTGTTGTTTCAAGCTAGGCGAAGATAAACGCATATCGCAACCCACTACCAACCGTAAGGTTTGATTATTACATTCACGTTTGCGTAGTTGTGCAAAGGCCCGTACCGTTTTGTAGGTAATGTCCTCAGTTAAATCGGTGCCGTAAATGCCACGAATGTCGTAGGCTTTATAAATTGCTGGATTGATTGACATTGATATCTCCGTCAAAAGTGGCCTGCACGTCACTAAACCAAAAGCAGGCAATACTTACTAAGGCAATTAGACTAAAAGTAGCTACTAGTGGAAAGGTAGTTTTTAACTGCTTCATTGAGGAATACTATACCGAAGTTATGATTTTTTTGCAATCGTGACAATATTATACTGTTGATTGGAGTAATATTGCGCTTGCATCTCCCAGCCGGTTTTTAGTAGTAGTTGTTCTAATTCTGGAATTTTAAAGCCATGATAGTAGCGTTGCGCTAAAATGTTTCCGGAGCTGTCTTTCCAAGGAATTAAAGCGTCGCCGTTATCATAAGTGTTGTCTTGTATAAAATATTTTTCCCACTTGGATTGGAATAAATTCCAATTCGTCATAAAAAGTAAATCATTCTGTTTTGCTACGCGGTACATTTCTAGCAGAGCTTGGCGGCGGAGTTTGTCTGAGGGAATATGTTGTAGACTGGCAATGGCTATTACCATATCATAGCTTTGATCAGGAAACGGCAATTTAAGCATCGAGCCAATCTCAAAGTGTGCGGCCGGATATTTTTCCCTAGCTAGCTGGATTAATTTTTCGGATACATCAATTCCCGTGTACTCTACCTTGCACTGCTGAGCGATTTCGGCTACTCTGCCATTACCACAGCCAATGTCTAGAATCTTGATGTCTCTGATTTCAGGATTAGTTTGATTCATCAAGGACATCGTGTGAATCATGTCCATTAAGATCCGAAATTCGCTCCACGGTTTTTGTCGACTAACGGAAAATGGCTTAGCAATACTATCATAGGTTTTAGCCATGTCTTGAATAATTTTTTGAGCCAATGAATCTTCCATTACGAACGATAATTAATCAGGCATTAACGCAGCGGGTAACTAAGCCTTTACAATTGCGGGCGCTTAAAGCTGCTGTAGCTAAGGAGTATCATGTTTCGATGCCCACTAATGCTAGCATATTAAAGGAGTATAAAACAATGTTGGAGGAGGGGAACGCAATTGAATCACCTGGTTTTTTACAGTTGTTGCAAATTCGGAGCGTACGTACGTTATCTGGCATTGCGCCTATCACTGTGCTTACCAAACCCTACATGTGTCCAGGCCGATGCACGTATTGCCCTACTGAAGTGAACATGCCGAAAAGTTATATCGATACCGAACCGGGAGCCATGCGCGCATTACGATTAAAGTTCGATCCCTATGAACAAGTAACACAACGGTTAGAAGCCTTGGAACGTAATGGTCATCAACCTGAAAAGTGTGAGCTCATTGTGTTAGGAGGAACTTGGACAGCCTATCAATCGGATTATAAAGAGTGGTTTATGCGTCGGTGTTACGATGGTTTTAATCAAGACATGGAAGGATCAAAAACTTTAGATGAAGCCAAGCGCAAAAATGAAACGGCTAAGTATCGGGTAATTGGTTGCACTTTAGAAACGCGTCCGGATCATATTTCTAAGCGTGAAGTAAAAGAGTTACGACGCTATGGAGCCACGCGGGTGCAAATTGGCGTGCAGAGTTTAAATCCGGAAGTGCTGGCTATTACTAAGCGAGATCAAACTAATGAACGGGTGCAAATTGCTACTAAACTCTTGAAAGAGGCAGGTTTAAAAATTACCTATCACATGATGCAGAATTTGCCGGGGTCTAATCCGGAGAGTGATCTAAACGACATTAAAACCATTTTTAATCATCCGGGGTATCAACCGGACCATATTAAAATTTATCCGTGCGTGGTGGTAAAATCGGCGCCGTTATATAAAGATTGGAAAGACGGAAAATATGTTTCTTATTCCACTGAAACGCTCACCAATTTACTTATTGATATTAAAGCGCAAGTGCCACCCTATGTGCGGATTGAGCGGTTAGTGCGCGATATTCCTGAAAACTCCATTGAAGGTGGCAATACTGTAACCAACTTGCGCCAAGTAATGCAGCAACGTGGTGTATACTGCCGGTGTATTCGTTGTCGTGAGCCGCGAGCTAATACTAGTGGCATTGAAGACGCCCAATTATTTATTGAACAGTACCAAGCGGCTGATGGTGCAGAATATTTTATTTCCTATGAAAACCCCGAGCGTACTAAATTATTTGGTTTTGTGCGGTTGCGTTTGCAACAGCGAGAACAACATTGGTACGAAGAGCTCCAAGGCGCTGCTATTATTCGGGAGCTTCACGTGTATGGGCAACTCGTGCCAGTGGCGGAAGCTGGTAAACAAATTCAGCACCACGGCTTTGGTAAAAAATTAATGCTAACAGCCGAACGGATTGCCCGCGAGGCCGGGTTTAAAAAAATCGCTGTGATTGCTGGTGTGGGAGTACGTAAATATTATGAGAAGTTGGGATATCGATTGGTGGAGGAGTACATGGTAAAGGAACTCTAAATTATTCTTGCTTATTATCATCAAATGCCCCAATATTTATTTTTAACATATCTACATTAGGATAGGGTAAACCAGTTGTTTTAAGGTAAGGTGTATACTCAGCATCAATCCATTGGTTATATTTTTCAGCAGCAGCTTGGTTTAATTGTCCCTCAGGTGAAATAGCCGCCTCGCTTAATGTATGGCGTAGTTCATTCATCCGATAAAATCTATCGCTAATTTCTAGTAATGCATCTAATGTTTGAAATGCGCCAACCTCACGCTCACTATCTGCACCACCTGGAAAAATTGTACCCCCAGGTAATAACTCTCCTAACACAAAATTATTATCAGCTTCTTTATTAATGAATAAGTCATATTGATATTTTTTACCTTGATAATAACCTATAATGCCACCGCGCGCTGTAGTGTGTTCTGGCAAAATTGTAATGTTGTGCTGAGCTATTAGGCGTTTTTCTGCCTCGTTTAACGGATATTCTCGCTCCGCTTCTATAGGAGTAGGGGAGGTAGGTTCAGGCGATGCGGTTTCATCAGTTGATGTAAGTTGAGTAGAGTTGAATTCGGCGTGGTTTACTTGGCTTATGGTTCGTGATGCATCAGGATCTGTTGTAGTAGCTTCTACAGAGTCGGTAACTGGCTCGTTGAGTTTGGGGTGTTCATAAGCGATAGAGCCCAAAGCGACTAAAGCAGCCAGCTTGTGTTTATTTCTTTCTAAAAATGATTCTCGTCCCATAAATAATTGTATTAATGATTAACTAAGAGTTCATTATCCTTATCATTTTTAAGTGATATATTTTTAATTCTTAAATCTAATTTT
>CAZZNZ010000033.1:0-7309 GCA_964655875.1 uncultured Gammaproteobacteria bacterium
TTTACGATCAATAATGTTCTTTCGTAAACGAGCATTTTGAGCGCGTTCTCGTTCAATCTGAGCACTAATTTCTTCTACTACATCGAAATAATTTCCTACATACTGCTGAGTTTTATGAGTGAATACATCTAAATGAATTACCCCGTCGGTAAAGGTATTTAAAAAACCAGCATCATGCGAAATAACCATAACCGTTTTATCATACTCTAATAAAAACTGAATCAGGTGATCAATCCCTTGGCTATCTAAATTATTCGTGGGCTCATCTAATAACAAAATATCCGGCTGCTGAATTAAAGCATACGCCAATAATAACCGCGCCTGTTGACCGCCAGATAATTTACCCACAATGCGATCATACGGTATTGTTAAATGTACTATTTCCAAAACTTGTTTAATCCGTCGATCAAGATCATAAATTTTTTCGGTAAAAGCAGTAGCAAAGTAATTTGTTATCGTTAAATCTAAATGCTGACGTGGCATCACCTGCAACGCAATCGCAATGGTTGCATGCGATTTTAGATGAATACTACCAGTATCAGGTTTTAAGGCGCCGGTAATTAATTTAAAAATGGTGCTTTTACCGGCACCATTTTGCCCAATAATGGTAAATTTTGCACCCATGCGTACCGAAAAATCAGCTTCGTCAACAATCGTTTTTTTGGCGTTATATTGATAGGTTACTTGATTAAACCGAATAGCAACATCATTAGACATGGGCTACATTATACTATGCTATAGTTTTTTTTCAAGGCAGCTCGCTGAATATGATAATCCGGTATCGTTTTAGCTACCAATTCCCAAAATGCTGGTGAATGGTTTAGTTGTTGTAAATGACATAATTCATGAACCATAATATAATCCTGTAACTCGGCCGGCAATAACACAATGCGATAGTTAAAATTAAGGTTTCCCTGCTTTGAGCAACTCCCCCAGCGAGTAATTTGATTACGTACTGTCAAGCGATGATATGTAAACCCATAAGCTTGGTTAAGTTGCGGTAAACGTTCTTTCAATAATGCCCGAGCAGATGCTTTATGTTGCAAGTAGTGCTGTCTATTACTGATACGACGACGTGGCCGCCGCCATAATTTCATTCTGAACCAAAGCATGTATTTTACAAACGACTAGTGCGTAAAGCATTAATAATCACTACTAAATCAATGGCCTCTTGCAGTAACGCGCCAACAATCGGTGGAATCCATCCTGCCGCTGCAAATAACATTGCCACAATACTTAAACCAATTCCCCATCCAATACTTTGTTTCGCAATGCGAATCGTACGTCGTGCAATAAATAATAATTTGGTAATCAATTCAAATTCACTATTAAGAATTACAATATCAGCGGCTTCAGAAGCGGCAGTTTGTTGCTCATTACTAAAAACAATGCCAACATCTGCTAAAGCTAACGCTGGCGCATCATTAATACCATCTCCTACCATAGCAATGATTTTACCTGCTTGCTTAAGTTGTTGAATGCCCTGTTGTTTGTCTTCAGGTGAACAATCAGCTTTTACTATAATAGATTGATCTAGTTGAGCTAAAATACGTTGCGCATTACTTTGCTTATCTCCGGTAAATATCTGTAACTCTAATGTTAATTCACGTAACTGTCGAATAACATCTTTAGACCCAGATTTCATTTCATCGCTCAGATGAATTACCGCCTGTACTTGGTTATTTTTCCAAATACCAATCGACAAACCATCATGTATTGTCCATTTACTTAAACGATACGTTGTTGCGTTTACCGTTCCAATAATACCTTGGCCAATTTCTTCATGCACTTCGCTGGCATGCACTACCGGAACTTGCTGTTGTTGTGCGTACGATACAATAGCTTTTGCAACTGGGTGTAATGAATTACGCTCAATGGCAGCAGCAATAGAAATAAGCTGCTCGGTAGATAAAGCATGATTGAACAATTCAACGCCTATCACTGTAGGGCGACCCAACGTAATAGTGCCAGTTTTATCAAAAATAACTGTGGTAATGCGATCTAACACCTCTAGGCTAGCTATTTTCTTGATAATGATATTATATTTTGCCAAAGCATTCATTCCGCCCAATAACGCAATTGGAGTAGCTAAAATTAGTGGACACGGAGTAGCTACTACTAACACGGCCAGCACTCGTAAAATGTCATGCGAAATAAAATATGCGATTCCGGCAATACAGAACGTAACAACTGTAAACCAAGTACTGTAACGATCTGCTAAGCGGACCAGAAGAGGTTTTTCATTGGCAGCAGCCTGTACCATGGCAATAATTTTTTCGTAAGTAGAATCACCCGCTCGCTTCGTAACTTGAATTACAATTGGATTGCCAATATTCACCGTACCGCTACGCATTTGATCTCCGGTGGTTTTTTCCAAAAAATAGGGCTCACCAGTTAATGAAGAGTCGTCGGTTAATGCTTGTTCAGAAACTAACTTACCATCCAACGCAATTACTTCCCCGCGGCGTATAAAAATCATTTCTCCTACTGAAACCTGAGATAAGGCTACAGTTTTTCCAATTTCACTATCAGTAAATAACGTTACTGTGCGTGGAATACGGTCCACTAATTGAGTTAATGATTGTTTAGCGCGTTTCATGCCATAAGCCTCCAATGTACGCCCAGTGCTTAACATCAACGCAATCACCGTACCCGCTAGATATTCTTGAGTAAGTACTGATACCAATAATGCTAAAATAGCAATGTAATCAAGTGCAAACTGGCGTTGACGAATCGACTCGATAGTTTCCGCTAACATAGGCCAACTGCCTAACGCGATGGTAAACAACGCAATGATTGTAGCTGTAATTTCCCACTGTTTTTGCCAAAACACCAAATAAAACACAATGCCTGCTAATGTAAGCAATGGCATTTGAAAATTTCGCCAAATCATTCTGTACCAATTCATTACTGTTTTCATTACCTAACTATACTGTATTTAGTAAAAGTTTAAAACTGTATCTTTTTACTAGCCATAATGACAACGTTTACAATGGGCACGAATTTTTTCCAATCAATGCGTAAAACCCGCACCATTTCGCTAAGGCTTCATAGTACGTATACCCTGCAATAACAAATGCAATTTCACTACCTGCATAAATACCGTATACTAAAACGCCAGTTGCTATTACAAAACGCACAATTCGATCAATTACACCGATATTTTTATGTGCTGCTGTTTTTTTCTTATTTGATTGTATTTTAATATTACGCATAACATAACGCTGACCAATAGCAATGGCTATACCAATACTGAATGCAAAAATGTAGATAAAAATTTCCATAGTAAAATTATTGTATATATTTTTGAATATATTGATCAATTGCAAATTTTTTCTTTATGCCGTTGATACTCATATATCGTATTGTACCAAATATTGAACGTTCAAACCATGGGCGATCATGCACCCCTCCTATTGACCATGCTATTCCAACATATCCATTCGGATCGCGACCATCCAATTCATAGCGATCATTCAAAAAAATAGCCATTTTCAATGCGTCTTCTGGCGAAGCGCTCCACTCCAATATTTTTTTTGCCCAATACATGCGTATATAGCCGTGCATTTTGCCTGTGATAACCATTTCTCTTTGAGCCGCATTCCACAATTCATCGTGTGTTTTTGCATGTTCAAACTGCTTTTGTGTATACACATATTCTCGTTTATCTTTTCTATGTGCATTCAATGTCTTGCGTGCCCATTCAGAAAACCCCTCAAACGAATCATATTTTATATTATACAAACAAAAATTGTCAGCTAGTTCACGCCGAATAACCAGCTCTTCTATATAGGCTTCTTGTGCTAACCCGTGCGGTGTGTGCTTTTCTACCTCAAGTGCAACCCGCTGCGCAGAAATATGCCCATAATGCAGATACGGTGAAATGTTGGAAACACCATCGGCATTTGGGTCATTGCGCTGCACATCATATTGCGCAATCTTGTGTTGAATAAATGTGCGCAATGTTGCCGCTGCAGCTTTTGCGCCAGGTTGAATCCATGTAACTGGTGTTGTGATTTTATCAACATCGTGAATGCGTTGTATTTTTCCCCAGTCAACTGGTTGTATTTTTGTATTCCATGTATGTGGATGTTGTTTAATACGAGTATATTCCTTTAAAAACTCGGGTAACAATCGGTGTATTTTTGGACGAATAGTTCGCGCAGCAAATTCTTGCTTTTGTGACGCCACCCAGCATGGCACAATATTATGTGCATCCACTTCATAGAATGGGATAGTCATTGCGCGGCTTACCGTGTTCACCCATTTTCTATTTATGTTTAGTGGTGAAAAATCAGTTATCAACGCTCCAATTTTTTCTGTGTGCAAAAATTGAACCATAGAACGCACAGCCCTTTCACCATAGAAAAGAATAAACGGAATATTTTTTTTCTTGGCCTGTGCTTCCACTTCTTGCAAACCACGCACTTTAAAATCAAACTGCCGCATTCCCCCACCCAAGTAGCTGGCTTTCAAATTATGAACAATTGCCAAAGGCTGCTTATACTCCAGTGCTATTTCTTGTGCATAAATCAACGCCCAATTATCTTCAATGCGTTGATCGCGGCTCATCCAATACACAATTGGCCCACCGGTATATGTTTTATGGTTTACGTTTCGTACTCGTTTTTGAAGCGTAGGTGTTATTCCCATTTGCGCGTTTATACTGAATATACTATATACCAGCAAAATAGAGCCACCTCAGACCACCAACCAAAGAACGAAAAAAGAAAACTTACAGTAATTGCTCGCTGCCACGCTTTTGGCAACAACTCTGTATCACGTGTTTCTCGCTCACGCTCAAGCAAACGTGGGCTTAACCAAAAACTTAAAAAACAACCATTGAAAATTAACATAACAGCGATACAACTTTGAATAATATGCATGCGCGTAAAACCATCGTTCCAATACAGCGCTGTTGAACCAACACATACCACTATTGTTCCAAGCCAAATTAATGGCTTCGTAATTTTATGTGCGCGAATTGTTGTTTGTGTCCAATACGATGACGTTCTTCCTAAAAATCCATGAATATCAATTACCGTTACTGCACCCAAGCCTACGATAAATCCTGCTATAGTAAAAAATAAAGAAACAAAGAAAAAATATGACATACTCGTATATTTTTAATTTTTCATATCAACAAATGGCTTAAACTCTTCAATAAATGGACGCATGTCTGTCATTAATACCGCATTTGAGTTACAACGCAACACCATTCCATCTAAATACATCATGCTTTTAATAATGCCATACATCCCCTTTTCAAATACCATTCCGCTATGCACTCCTAATTTAATTGTATGCATCATTTTTTGAGTCAAACTAACCTGAGAAACAGTTGAATTTTCAAAATCTGCATATAATTCCATAAAATCTTTTTCAAATTGTGCATATCCTTTTCCAGAAATTTCATGTTCTGCCATTTCATTCAAATAACGCGCAGAACGTTCATAGTCAAAAGCAGAAAGCGCTGTAAAAAAATTAAATAACCCTATACGAATTTTATCACCGACTGTACTAATAGCTCCAGTATCAATAAAATATATTTTTCCATCTTGAATAATCATATTTCCTGGATGAATATCTCCATGAAATGTACCAATACCAAACAAATAAAACCCATGAACATGGAAAATTTCTAACAGCTGCTGGTATGTGAGCGCTCCTTCGTTTAATAATTCATCAACTGTTTTCCCATAGAGCCGTTCAGAAACCATCACCTGTTCATTTGATAACTCTTCGTAGATATGTGGGAACGCTAATTTAGACAGATCAAATTGATTTTTATACTGGTCATAGTAACGACGCAATATTTTTTGCCCCTCAATTTCGTGCAACAAATTTAATTCATTCACGGTATATGCTTCAATGTGTTCTAATATTCCCATTGGGTCTGCCACGCGTTCTAACTTTGGATAAAAGAATATTGCTGTTTTCATTAACCGTTTTGCATGTTTTATGTCTTGCAAAAACTGCTCACGAAACTGCCCTTTAATCACTTTTACTACGACATCTGACCCATTTTGTAATTGTGCCGTATGTGCCTGCCCAACTGATGCAGATGCAAATGGAGAAAAATCAATGGTGGAAAAATTGTTCATCCATTCGCCAGATACTGCACTCTCAATCAGAGCGCGACTATCTTCTGCGCCAATTGGCGTATTTGTTCTATACAATTTCGTTAATGCATTGCAGCGATCTGCATCTAAAAAATCAATGCGCAATGCAAATGTTTGGCCGATTTTCACAGCTAATAATCCTTGACGTTCAATAGCTGCAACATTCAATGGATTTTGCTTGTAGATGTTATAGAGTAATTGTATGAGCCCAACACTATTCATAGTCCTCCTGGGATCTAATTAATTATGCAATTTTGGCAATGAGTTTGGTTCTGTGTGCTGTACGCCGTATTTTTTTGAAATGAGATTCGCTGTAATACGTCCAGACTCATAAATTGTTGGCAATCCACTTCCTGGGTGCGTTCCACCACCAGCAAGATAACAATGTTGTACCTCTTCAAATTCATTGCGTGGCCGCCAATACAACATTTGCTGAATTTGATGACCTAAATTAAATACTGCACCTAAAAATACATTATAATCAATCTCCCAATCTGCAGGTGTTATGACTTTTTCTATTTCAATTGATTCACGCAGACCAGGCATATGCATTTTTTTCTCCACCAACGTTAATAACTTCTCTTTGAATTGTGGCGTTTCTTTTTTCCAATCAATACCACTTCTATTATTGGAAATAGGAACTAATACATACAACGCTGACTTTCCTGCAGGCGCCATTGTTTTATCGCGTGCTGAAGGGTTGCATACATAAAAAGAAATATCATCAACTAATTTTCCATTCTCTCCTATAGATTCCACATACGCTTTATAGTCTTTTGAAAAAACAATCGTATTGTGCGGCGCATCATATTCTTTGTTTAACCCCAAATAAAGCATGAACGTTGAACAAGAATACGATTTTTTTTCTAATTTCTCCGGCGCCCATTTTTTCAATGTTCCTTTTGGAAATAAGTGTGTAGCTGCATAGGAAAAATCGGCATTTACTACTACTTCATTGGCTACTATTTCTTCTCCAGCAACACGAATGCCTTTCGCTACAGAATTTTGCACGAGAATTTCTTCAACCTGCGCATTCAAATGAATGGTCACTCCGTTTTTTTGCGCAACTTCTGCCATTGCTGTTGATAAAGCATTTAATCCACCTTCCACATGAAACACACCATACTCATGTTCAATGTACGGCAAAATAGAAAATAATCCCGGGCATTTCCATGGCGACATCCCTA
>CAZZNZ010000034.1:0-7106 GCA_964655875.1 uncultured Gammaproteobacteria bacterium
AAATAATATCACATTGAGCGAAAAAATTGATGCGATTGATGCTGCAACTATTGAGCGTCAAAAAGGTGATTTTAAAGATCTAACAACGTCTATTTCACAAGCAATTATAACTCCAGGTACCCTTATTCAGAATGCATATCAAAATAATACGGATCCCGAAGGATTTTTATACCAGATGACCGAAGAACCAGCGGTAAATGCAGTGAATATTTTTGCCACTACGCTAATTACCAAAATAATGGAGCGGTTAAAATCTGGATTAGTACCGGTAAATACTGGCAAAGATTTAAGTGATTTATTAGCCGTTGGTAGTTCATCGGGTCGTCGGGCTGCGGAAGCTCTATATGCAGATTTAAAGCAACCTACATTCATCAATTCCGGAACGTTTGATATTTTGTCAGAACTGTCTACATGTCCTGCTACCACTGATAGTATGTCGGATACAGCGAGTGGTGTTAAGCCCACAGTGAATAACTGTGCAATTGGTGTACGGATGCGAGACGCTGTAACCCAAGGAATGTCTGTACAGGAATTTGTTAGTGTATTAGATCAATCCGGTAAACAGGGTTATCGTTTTGCGGATGATACGCTAAATAAAACGGGAAATATTACGGATGATGACGGGGTGACTTATAAAGGGATTCTTTTACTTAAAAAATATCGTATTGTTCCTGTGGGTTGGCAATTGGCAGCAGATTACGTTAGACATCAGGTTGTTTTAAATACCAATGCTACTAATGAAATTAGTCCGGATCAAGCTTCTATTCCAACGTTAAAGCAAATCATGAATTGTTACAATGCTTGCGGCGGTTCTGCAGAAGAAGCAGTGGGGTGTGAATTGACTACGCAAGAAGTGAATGGTAATCACTCTACTAATTACTCTCCCTATTGTAAGTTAATCGATCCAAATTGGATTTTAAAGGCACCACAGAATTATTGTGTGCGGCAAGGTACTGGACCAGATGTAGCTATTTCTGCACCGTTAGACGACGATGCAAACCCATCAACACAAGAAACATTATCTGTGAGTCGATTAGATTATTGTGCTGATAATCGTGGTTGCATTGCTGAAAACGATAATGGTGATTGTGCTGCCTATGGTTATTGTACTAAAGAAGATCGGATCTATCGATTTAAAGGTACTAGCTGCGAGCAGCCCTATGCATCTTGTCAAACGTTCAAAAATGAAAATGGTCAAGAGGTATCCTACATCAAAAATTCTTTAAATTATGATGATTGTGCTACAGATCCGGGTTGCCAGTGGTATTGTCAGAGTAAAGATAGCAGCGGTAAATTCAATTGTGCTAGTGAAACCTCAACGTTCATTACTTGCGGTAGTGATGTAGCTAGTGTTACTAGTAATGCTTTTAGATATACTACCAATCAGGGTAGTTGTGCTTGTACTAAAAAACAAACCTGTGAAGTGTCAGCTGGTTCAGATCGAGGTACCGATCAGAATGGTGATGGAGTGTTTGATTATTGGCAGTGTCTCATTTCACAATCCAACGGACAGCCCGACGCAATCTGTAGCTTAGATGATAATTGTGGGGCGGGTAATTCAGCGTACCATGAAAATACAAGTGGTCCGGGTACGTGTACCTGCACCTTGCAATCTAGTTGTGCAATACCCGAAGGTAGTACGCAATGTACTACGGCATTACCGGCGCAAAATAGCACTACTACAACAACTCAGTGCGGTAATACGGGCGATAGCTGTAGTGCTGATGATGCAAATTACGCTGCCACACCGGTTTGTCAACCTACTGGTACGATGAATTGTGGCGATACTTGCGTAGTGTCTAGCGGATCTGGCAGCTGTGTGAATAGTTTAGGCAATACTTGTATTGACGGGTCTAGTCAAGATAGTAATTCCGATGTTGGTAAATGTACGTTAAAAGATTCATGTTCAATTATCTCCGGGGCGTCTTCGTGTCAGACTGCCTCAGGTAACATTTGTATTATTGGTATTATGCCAGAACAGCCAGCGGTAAAAACAGATACGCTCTATTTAGATCACAATGTTCAGGAATGTAATAGTGCGGATGCTGGTTGCAATCGTTATTTACGTATTCAAGATGGGACGAATTTATTACCTAACGCTTTATTTACCTACAATACAACCGGTGAAAATGTACGGAATTTTATTGGTTTCTGTAGTAGTTCCGGTAATGCTTGTGGGGCTGATGTTGATTGCGGTGGTAGCGGTGGTAGTTGCCAAGGTTGGCTACAAAATGAAACTAATGTACGCGTTGCTACTGGATCGGAAGATAGTATTAATGACACGTATATTCAATTAGAAGGCACTACGGCTACCGGAGGTACATTATCTAATACGGTTGATACTGGGTATAGTTTAAGTAATCGTACTTTTACTTTTGCGTATCGTGCAAAAGCTTTAACAGATAACTGTACGGTAGCTTTTAGTATTGGTACAGATACACCGTATTATCAGCCTAGCACTACTCAAAACTATACTACCAATTGGACGGACTATACCGGTACGGTAACCTTTCCTAATGAAGATCATTTAGGTTCAAGCATTACAGTAGCCATTACAGCAGCTAATGGTTGTGCCATAAACATTAATGCCGCTCAGTTAACCGAAGCGGATCATTTTAATAATACTTTTGTCGATTATGGCAATAATGCCGTGTATTTAAATAGTAATACTATTGCTTGTCAATCCGAGGATGTGGGCTGTGAATTCTATACTCAGAATAATCATTCCGCCTCAGATGGTATTCCTGGTGTGATTACTAATCCCAATTCTGAAGCGTGCGTGAATTCAGATGGTTCTTATAATTATAATAATCCGGCTTGCAATCAATGTACTGGTAATGTTGCTGTAGGTCAGAGTGAAGATTATAATGTGGGTTGTGATTTCTATCAGCAAGCTCCGTTGACCGCTACCACGCCAATTCAGCTAAGTGCCGAAACTATCGCTAGCGGTCAGCTAGATGATACCGCTGTTCATGGCGCTAAGGAACGTACGGGCTACTATTGCAGCGGTGATAGTAGTACTCATTGTTATAATAATAACGATTGTGTTGGTAATGGTATTTGTCAGCCGTTAACTTCAATTGTGCCATCTACTGCAAAGAAATGTTCTGTAGCGCAGGTGGGTTGTGAAGCATATACTAATTTAGCAACTGTTGAACAGGGGGGTGAAGGTATTGAATACTATACTCGGTTACAACAATGCGTAAAAACAACAGATGAATCTATTGCCACCTTCTATACGTTTGAAGGTAGTAATACTGGCGGAGTACAGGTGCAAGATCATTTATTGAAAGTGAGTAATGTGGATAAAGGCCCTTGCACGCATTTAGATTTGTTAAGTGAACAATTTAATGCAACTTGTGTAGATAATACGACCAGTCAGTATACAGTACATGATTGTGGCCCTGCCAGTACAGATCTAGTTTATGGGAACACTTATGGAATCAATCCGGATTGTCGACAATATGTGAATGATGCTGGTGATGTGTTTTATCGTTTAGCATCCGAAACTATTCCGGTTACAGACAGTTGTACTGCTTTGCGAAATAGTCTAGATGGTCGCACCTATTATGCCTTACCATCGAGTAGTGGATCGTGCAGTGTTGCGGCCGTGGGTTGTCGAGAATACAAGGGAACCGATTCGGGAGATATTACCGATGTAGTCGATGAAGATTTCTCTAGTAACTCAACTGAGAACTGGGACGGTGCCGTTACTACCGCTAATGAATCCGTGTTTCAAGGGGATTATTCATTACAGTTTAGCGGTGTTAGTAAAATTACTCACGATCTAAGTACAACGAATAATGACGGTGTTACTACGCCAACGCTAACTGCTGGTAAATCTTATATTCTTACGTTCTGGGCTAAAGTAGTTACACAAACACCAGCCGCTACTGCCCAATTTAAACTTACTGGTTTATCCGCCGATCAATACTTTACTAGCGATGGTTATACTACTAATGCTGCCGATGTTACTCTAGATCCTTATGGTGAAGGTGGTTGGCAAGCCTATACTATCGGGCCAGTAATATTGAGTGATTCTGAACCAATTAATGGTGATGAGGCATTAGTGTTGCAGTACCAGGGATCTGGTGAAGCCTATATTGATACTATTCAATTAACGGAATCTACTAGTCAATACCTAATTCAAGATACAGCTAGATTGTGTCAAAATTTTGAAGGGTGTCGTGAATATAGTAATCGAGCAGGGGATACTCAATACTTAAAATCGTTTCAACGCTTATGTAACGAGGATGCCGTAGGCTGTGAAGCGTTAATTAATACGCATAATTCAACTAATCCATTCGCCCAAGGTTTTAATACCGATAATGAATATAGTCAAGATGATACGATTGTTCAAGCAGATGGCCCGGTTGCCTTAGTGTATGATGAACGGAATACATGTTCGAGCCAAGTGTATGGTTGTACGGAGTTTGGTAAACCTAATGAAGATGAACGGACTGGTCAGATTGAAAGCTATACTTCGACGTACTTGTATAATCGGCCAGATGATTACGACGCTATATTATGTGAACAGCCACAACTGGCTTGCCGTCAATATACGTCTGATTATGATGGCACGGCTTACTTTAAAGACCCGGGTGAAAAAGTCTGTGAATTAAAAATTTATGAAAACAGTGAAAATCTAAGTTTGGAAGGCTGGTTTAAACTAGACAGTACTGCATCTACTCCAGATTGTCCGTTGCAATACGAGAATTTGTCGGATACATATGCTTCACAACCGTTAGGTGGAGTTTGTAACAGTAATAGTATTGTTGGTGACGCTAATCGAATTGGAGCGCTTTGCGCTACAGATGCTGATTGTTATCCTGCAGGTTGGCAAATCGGTATGCCCACGCCACGCTGTATTTCCGATCCAGCGGATGATGTGGATGAATATGATGATGGATTAGCCTTAGCCCAAGTGCGTGGCGATGATTATGGTTGGGTAGGAATGTGTCCAGAAGAACAATCCGGCTGTACAGAATATGTAGATCCCTATAGCCCTAACATAGCAGAGTTAAACGATAATTTTAGTTTTGAATACGATGTATATAACAACAATGGTAGTTTGTATCAGGATGAAGATTCTCCAACGGGTTGGCCAGATCATTGGTCAGCTCCCGCGGATGTTGATATGAATAATGATGGTGTCTGCGATAGTAATTGTGGTTCCACGCCTAACGTAGTTATGACAGAGTCACCTGCATATCCTGGAACAGAACCTGTAGTAAAGGCGGCTGATGGGGCGGCTGCATTACGTGTTACAGATGGTATGTTAGTGAATGATGCGGTGTTATCTAGTCTAGAGCAAGATGAATCTTATACTTTGCAAGCCATGGTACGAGTGCCGATTAGTGGTTTTGCGTCGGCCGAGAATAATAATCCAGCTAAGTTTAGCATTGGTCTGCTTTATTATGGAGAAAATCTAAATCAAACCGATGCATCTCAGCCCGACCATTGGATTCAATTACCAATGTCACCTGAACAAACCTATATTACCGCACAAGAGATTACCATTCCAGAAGATACGGATGTGGACGAAGGCAGCGGCCTTAGTAAGTGGTATCGATTACAGGGCAATATTGGTCTGGGAACCTCTGTACCAATTCCAACCGCTGGTTGTAGCGATGGCGTTGCTACAACCTATACGGATTGTGTAAATGCGGGCAAAGTGTGGTATCCCATTAAATATAGTCGAGTATTTATTGTGAACCATACAGCCACACCAGTTTATTTTGATGCAGTAAGTCTCAAAAAAAATGATCGTTATTATTATGTAGATTATACAGTGGATGGCACAGTTGAATATAAACAAAACAATACAACAGATTCTTGTTCTAGTGGTATTTCTAGCCAGTCTGAAATTACTGCCGATGGTGGTTGCGTAGCATTTTATGATACCACTACAGATACTCAAACGCAGTCTCAAGACGGCTTAGCATGCAGCATTTGTCGGTTTAATCCGAATTCAGAATCATGTCGAGGAGTTTTAGATGCCTGTGATACCAATACAATTCTGCATGTTCAACGAGATCGTGTTTGCAGTGAGTGGTTAGCGTGTCGCACAGCCTATATTGCGGATACTGGCGGTGAACAAGCACAGGAGTGTTTTAGTATTCAAGGATGCACAAAAATGGATGAAAATAATAATTGTGCAGAATGGGCTAATACACAACAACCCGAAGATTTAAATGGTACCTCAGACATACACTTTTCTTCAGCTAAGGGTGACACAGATTCATTAATCGCAGCCCGTGATTTAACGGGTTATGTAAAAGCTGGACTGGTATGGCAAGAGGAACGATTATGTAATGCATTATCTGGGGATGGATTTCAAGGGCAACACTGTACCGCGGATAAAGATTGTTATAATGAAACTACAAGCGAATCTGATATACAAGCAGCTTGTGAGGCGCCATTTAGTGTAGAAGGGTATTATCCTTATGGCTGGATGTATGAAGTTGCAAATTATGGACCAAGTCACCAAGACTTTATTACCGACGGCATGTTTGAAAAATTGTATTGTCGTGGTATTGATGCAAATTTAACTCGGTCGTGTATTCATAATGCTACCAATGCTGACCCACTCACGAGTCACTGTTATGAAAGCAGCTTTACAGATTATATTAAAGATGAAAATAAAGCGGATCCCAAAGTTTTTTATGAGGATGATAGTAGTACACCAAATAATCCTACACATGCTAGTGAAGCAACAGCTTATTGTCCTAATTCACCAGATTTTAATGACTGGCCATTTACTGGATGGAGCGCATTAGGCGGAGGAAAAGTGTTTATTAATCAATATGATGCTGAACATAATTGTACAGATGCTACGGGTTGTCCCACAATCGATGTGAATAATGTGTTGCAATTCGAACCGAAATTAGATACCAACACTACTGTAGGTACTAGCGGTACACCTGTGCGTGTGGGCCAAGCGTTTAGTGCGGGGGTGCAGTATAACTTAGAAAATTCCATTGTGGGTAATGCGGATTATGCCCTTAGTTTTGATGGTCGATACCCTGGTGATTATGCAAAAGTGAATAATAATACCAACCCATCAGCCTTATCGGTTTGTTTACATTATGACAACATTTTGAATA
>CAZZNZ010000035.1:0-6981 GCA_964655875.1 uncultured Gammaproteobacteria bacterium
CGGCAATCGTAGCGGCTAATAATAAAGTTTCGGTACCGGTAACACTAATTTTAGGAAACACATAGCGGCCTCCCCGTAAGCCATTATGAGCCGTAAAACAATGTAGCCCATTGGTTTGGCTATACTCTGCCCCCATGGCAGCAAATCCAGCAATAAATAAATCAATCGAACGTTTACCAATCACACAGCCACCAGGATGTGGAAACGTTACTTGGCCGTAACGAGCTAATAAGGGACCGATTAACACAATAGAAGCGCGCAATTTTGGCACCAACTCTTGAGGCAGATCGGTAATGATGTGATTACTAGGTGTTAACGTGTAGCTGCCATGACCAGCGTGAGTAACGGTAACACCAATGGCACGTAAAATATCCAGTAATCGAAAGACATCTTCAATTTCTGGAACTTGTTTCAATGTTACAGGGTTTGCACTTAGTAAGCTGCTGGCAATGGCTTTAAGGGCATGGTTTTTAGCACCTTGCACCGCAATATTACCCTGAACTTTGCCGCTACCTTGTATTATATATTTAGCCATGTACAATACTATACTAGAATGACCAAGCGGACCCGTCAAATCTTTGTACTAATCCTCTGTCTAGGCTCTGCCGTTTGTTTACCCTTAATTTTGCTATATGGCTCGGGTTTTCGTATTAATTGGACTAATTTTTCATTACAGCGAACCGGTTCGATTTTAGTTGAAGTATTCCCAAAAAATAGTACATTAACGATTTTTGAAACCGGTCTTCAAGTAAAAAACCCTGCTCTCATTAATCGACTACCCCCGCAGCGCTACAGTGTTAAAATTACCAAACCGGGATATACCACTTGGCTAGGTACAGCCAATGTAAAACAAAATTATACCGTAAATTTAAGTAAAGTTGTACTATTTTTAAATCAACCCTCAGCCACCAACTTACCTAATTATCCCAACTCTGCGTTGCTATCTGAACCAGTGGATCGCACTAGTTTACCCATGACACTACCGTCCAATGTAGTTGGAGTACAATGGGATACTAAAGCCACTACACTATTGCACTACACCCCTTATGAAATTAAACTGTATTATGTTGATCATGATCAATCTCGTATCGTATTGCGCCAAAGTACAGCCATTACCGAAGCTTACTGGCACCCTTTAGAAACAACTATTGTGTATGTAGCTGGTGGAAAAATACAAGTGATTGAAACTCGCCAAACAGATCAGCCAAATATTTTTACACTTTATACTGGTACAACACCGACCGATCTTCGCTTTAATAGCGCTGGAGATATACTGTATTTTACAGATGAGAAAAAAATTTGGAAATTACCGATAATGTAGGTACTCCGCTAACCCCTCTTGCCATGAACGCAAAGGAGGTAATTTAGTATTGAATAGAATGGAGTATTCTGGACGCTTTGCCGGTCTTGGAAACTCTGCAGTATTACACGGCTGTAAATGTGTTGTGATGCCGGTAAATTTAAAAATTTCTTGTGCAAATTCAAACCACGTGCAACTACCATTATTCGTTACATGATACACGCCATAAGGTACTGACTGCTCAATCATATACTTTGTTTGCTCGGCTAAATCTTTAGTGTACGTGGGGCTACCATGTTGATCATTCACTACGTTCAGTTCTGATTTGATTTTACTAAGCTGAAGCATTGTATCTACAAAATTTTTTCCGTTTGGACCATACAACCAAGCTGTGCGAATAATATAATAGCGCGAACAATGATGCATCACGCGCTCTTCTGCCTGGGCTTTAGTTTTGCCATACGCATTAATAGGATCGATCATTGTTTCATGTTCAGTATACCCTTCACGTTTTTTTCCATTAAAAATATAATCTGTACTGTACTGAATCAATGTAGCATCAATGGATTTTGCCATCATCGCCAAAAAACCTGGCCCAACTGCATTTACCTGAGACGCAATATTAAACTGTGTTTCACAGGCATCAACCATTGTATACGCCGCCGCATTAATAATCATATTTGGAGCATGCTGCGTAATAACACTTACAACGTTATCCCAATTGGTAATATCTAAAGCTGCGCGATTCAACATTACTGGCTGATATTTGGATAAAACTGTACCTAGCATACTACCCAACATGCCATCGGCACCGGTAATCACAATTTTTGGCTTAGCGATTAGCATAATGCTGTTGGTAGTACTGCTGATATTCACCAGACGTACAACGTTTCACCCAATCATCATGTTCTTTAAACCACTCAATCGTTAATTCCATACCTTCGGCAAATGTAACCTGTGGCTGCCAACCCAACTCTCGCTTAATTTTAGAATAGTCTATTGCATAACGTAAATCATGACCAGGTCGATCTTTCACAAACGTAATAAGTGATTCAGGCTTATGCATTAATTGTACTAACAACTGTACCATCGCTAAATTCGGTACTTCGGCACCTCCGCCGATACAATATGTTTCACCAATTTTTCCTTTTAATACTATGACTTCAATAGCACGACAATGATCTTCCACATATAACCAATCTCGAACATTTTTACCTTTACCGTATACTGGGACCGTTTTATTTTCTAACAAACGTGTAATAAACAACGGTATGACTTTTTCAGGAAAATGCCATGGACCATAATTATTACTACAATTACTAATAGTAATTGGTAATTGATATGTATCATAGTAAGCACGCACTAAATGATCTGAGGCAGCTTTCGAAGCTGAATACGGACTATGTGGGTTGTAGGGTGTGATTTCAGAAAATTTGTCATTACTATCCAAAGCTAATGAACCGAATACCTCATCGGTTGAAACATGATGAAACCGCTTACCATATTCCAAAGCTACTTGCAACAACACTTGGGTACCCACTACATTCGTTTGTACAAACACGCCTGGCTCAACAATCGAACGATCCACATGCGATTCCGCAGCAAAATGCACTACTACATCTACGGGACGCATCGCGGCTTTTACCGCTGTAAGATCACAAATATCTCCTTGAATAAAATGATAGTTAGGCTTCTGTTCTACAGCCCGCAAATTTTCTAAATTACCCGCATATGTGAGCTTATCAAAATTATATAGTTCGTCATCAGGATGATGTTGCAACCAGTAGTGAATGAAGTTTGAGCCAATAAAACCAGCCCCTCCGGTAACTAATAACCTCATATTAGCCTTTAGTCAATTCCCACAAATTAGCGCCAAACTGATCCCAGGGCAAGCGTTGCTCATCGCATTGCTTTGGATCGAGAGTAAAATGATTATTCACAAAATATAAAATCGCCGCGGGTTTGTTCCATAAATTTCCCGCACCATGAGCCACACCACGCGGAATAAACACCATGCGAGATTTACCAGCGCCAAGTACTAACCGCATCATCGTATTTTTTGTAGTCGTTCTTGTACGACAATCCTTTAAAATAACTAGTAGTTTATGGCTAGGAGGTACAAACCAAATATCATCTTGTTGATAATGCAGATGCCAGGCTTTAATAACACCGGGATCCATTTCCGAGTAATTCATTTGGTGTAAGTTAAAATCTGGAAAAGCAATCATTACCTGTTTGTTCCAACGCCCTAACTCTAATAAGTATCCGCCGTCATCTGAAAAATAAGGCACTTCTACAACTTTTACACCGGCAATTACAGGTTGCTTACTATAATCTTGTTTGGAAATTTTCAATTTCATAGTCCAAGTTTAGTTATTCAATGATCCTAACACATGTTGACGACGTAATTCCGTAGCTCGATACAAACTTTCAAATGTTCCTGCATCAATCCATTCGCCCGTAACCAACTCAGCCTGCAACTTACCTTGCTGTAAATAGATATTGTTTAAATCGGTTATTTCTAATTCTCCACGAGCAGAAGGTTTTTGTTGTCGAATTAAATCAAACACCTGAGTATCATAGATATACAACCCCGTTTGAGCTAAATTACTTTTTGGAGCCGCCGGCTTTTCTTCAATGCTTAACACCTGTTTCTGTGCATTAATTTCCACTACCCCAAAACGCTCGGGATCGGATACCTCTTTTACAAAGATTTTTGCACCATCTACAAAATTTGTAATGACCTGAGAAAAATGATCACTAAAAATATTATCTCCTAAAATCATGGCACATGTATCGTTACCAACAAAGGTTTCAGCTAGTGATAAGCCTTGCGCTAACCCCGCGGGCTTATCTTGAATTTCATAAGTAAACCGAGCATTAAAATTTTTACCTGAACCAAGAAAATGCACAAAATCACCAGCATGATCTGGTGCGGTAATGAACAATATATCTTTAATACCAGCATCCAATAGGGTTTTTAAAGGGAAATACACCATTGGCTGATCATAAATAGGCAATAACTGCTTACTAGTTACTTTAGTAATGGGATATAATCGCGTACCACTACCTCCTGCTAAAACAATGCCTTTCATAAAGAATAGTATATAATAAAACTAATCCAATTGTCCACCGCATCCACAATTCTAACGGAAACAGCGTGGTTACAAACCCCTGTAACGCTACATTCAAGATTAACAATACAAAATATATACTGATAGTAAAAATGATGCTGTCACGAAGTATGTCTCTCCCTGTTAAAATTTGTTTTTTAGCCTTGTCCATATATTTTGTATTGTTACTGGATCTTTATATGCCACAACCTTAATGGTTCGCACTGTTAGTCCTTGTGGCTGACGCTGCAATCCAGGTGCTGAAATCATAAAATGTAGCTTGGTAGGATCGGCGCGTTTTACGGTAGTGAGATCAAAACGGGCAGTAGCGCTATACCAATCTTTGGCTTCAGTTGGCGCTACATATTGCTGGCTTAAAATATAATCAAGCTGATCAAGATTAGTGTTGGTAGTAACTGGAGTAAAACCAAAGCCAGGATCAAACCACGCGCTCTCACTAAAACTAATTGGTTGATCTGCCGCAATGACCACATCACTCTGTGGTAGCAGAACGTGATCAAAATGGTTGGCAATGGGATTCATCCATTGATACGTATTACCTACCATACCTAGCTTCATAATACGATCGTAGAACTGCATTTCCCCCACGCCAGCAGCAGATTGAGGCGTAGCGCTAATACTGTTAGCTGGAGTGTAGAAAATAGTTGGAGACATTGAAATTGTTTGAGGTGTTGGTATTGTTAAATGCACACGACCTTTAAACACTAGTTTTTGTAATCGCGTATCAATTTTTGAAATAACCGTAGCATCATCAACTTCCAACACAATACGATACACTCCTTCCGTTAAATCATTCAACTGAACTTGATTCGTCACTTCAGCAAAAATCTGTTCAGCGCCACGATAAATTCGAATAAACTGTGGCTCTGCAGCCGATGTAGTAATAGTAAATTCTAACGGCTGATCTTTAATATAAGTATAGAATTCATGTTGGCCAACTAATGATTGATCGATCACTATGTTATCTGTACCTAGCTGGTAATTTGTGTAGGTAAAAGGATGTTGCACAGCCGCATGCCAAGTGCCTACGTGCTTATCCACGGGTGGATTAGCTATAAAATCTTCAACACTAGAGTAGTTTGCTTCTCGCTGTAGCAAAATATAGTCTTTATTCTCTAGCCGATTCCAATTCGATTGTTCTACAAATTTATTTTCAATCGGTTGAAAGACAAATTGTGAATTACGTTCATCATCATTAAGTTGCAATCCCAATTCTACAATCGGCTGATAGGGATTATGATACTCCAGAGTTACATCCACCCGCGGGTAAGCACTAGGTAACTGCACATCGAAATAGACCGGCTCGGCTACCGCACGCTGATAATATTCCCCGTTCTCTACATTCTGCTCTCGATTCAACGCTCGACCTAATGGTGCTAAACTTGAAATAAATTTAGATGCATTCTTAAAATCATACGTTAAGGTAAATGTGCCGAACAACCCAAAATAATGATACAAAATGGTGCCAATAATTCCTAGTCCCAGCACTATTAAACTCATTCTCCATAATTTTTTCATATGTTAGGTAATTTCCTCGAACACGCCTATGGCTTTATTTTTTCGCACCCGCTGACAATGAAAATATTTACCGTTCATAGCAATATATACTCCGGGCGGCAAAGCTTGGGCGAAAGCCAGAGCACTACCTAAATTAAACAAGCCATCCGAGCTACCAAATTTATACGGAATCATAGCTCCGGTTAACACAATCGTTTTCTGTAATGCTAATGTATCTAATACTTGCGCCGTTTGCACCATAGTATCGGTGCCATGAGTGATGACAATTTTATCTTCGTTGGCTTCTTTTACTTTTTGAGCAATCATCTGTCGATGAGCTTCTGTCATATCCAAACTGTCAATCATTAACAACACGTCTACTTCCACTGGCAATTTTGAACGGCCTAACTCTAACATTTCCGAAACATGCGTATCTTTAAAATATAAATCACCATTAAGCTCATTATATTCCTTATCGAATGTTCCTCCGGTAATAAAGATGCGGATAGATGTTGTGGACATAATTTTTATATTGTAACAAAACTTGCTTTTTTTGACCAATTTTATTATAGTATGGCATGAATTATGTCTAGTAATATTACCTATAGCGTAGTTGTTCCAATCTATAACGAAGCTGCCGCTCTAACCGAACTGCATAGTCGATTAGTAGAGGTGTTCACAGGTTTAGGCCGGCCATTTGAAGTGATCTTTGTAAATGATGGTAGTACTGATCACACCGCAAAAATTTTGCAAACTTTAACGCCTCTAATTACTATTACCTTCCGCGCCAACTTTGGCCAAACGGCAGCGCTAGATGCCGGCATTAAACAAGCTCGCGGCGAAATCATCATTACGCTAGATGGAGACTTGCAAAACCCGCCAGAAGAAATTCCTAAATTACTCAACATTTTAGAACGCGCTCATTTAGATGTAGTGTCTGGTTGGCGTAAGCAACGAAAAGATACCACCAGCAAACATATAATCTCACGTGTAGCAAATATATTGCGTAAGTTATTTATTAATGACGTAATTCATGATTCTGGTTGCACA
>CAZZNZ010000036.1:0-6901 GCA_964655875.1 uncultured Gammaproteobacteria bacterium
ACGGGTAAACACAGGGCAACCCACGTTCAACTTGGCGAGCAACACTGACCATGTTCTCGCCTCCCTAAATTTTTATTTAAACTTCATTGAATGAAGATTAGGGAAATTTGACAGAAATTATTTGTTGGTATATACTCGTTTCAAGCTGATAAGCTAGATTTCCAAAAGGATCGCCTGGAATCCCAGGTTGAAAAATAAATGGCCATTTACAGGTCATTTATTTTTTTTGAAAATTCGTATTTAACAGGGTGGACACGAGGGCCGAAATCAGGCGGTCCTGAGGTCTAGTTTATCAGCTACGACACTGGGGTTCGACTCCCCTTCGGTCCACCCTGCTAGGTACGAATAACCAACTTCGCTCTCCCAAATGTTTATTCAAATCGGTTTGAATGAAGATTAGGGAACGTCTGAACCTTGATTTACATGATGTGCATGATTAGCTTGATGAATGCAATTTAATTCTCATTTATCATGGCAATCACGATAATCAAGTAAATCGTGGTTCAGACAGTTGAATGCAGATCGGACCCATGCTACACTATTTTTATTGAGCGCACCCTACAGGGATAGCGCTTTTTGTTTGACTAATAACTAATAAATCTAGTAATATAACCATATGTTAACAGATAAAGATATTAAAAAACTCATTGCGGTATTTCCAACTCGGGAAGATGTTGTTACAAAACAAGATTTTTCAAATCTGCAAAAAAACTTTATAGATTTACAAAGTAGTGTTGATGCTTATGCCAAAAAAGCGGACGGTTATTTTCAAGAAATGCTAATGTTATCTCATAAAGTTACTATCTTAGAGAAATGGCTGCATCAAGTGGCTGACAAAGTTGGAGTGCAATTAGATTATCGTGATTTTTAAAGAGGCGAACCTCCCTAAATTTTTATTTAAACTTCATTGAATGAAGATTAGGGAATTTGACAGAAAAATTTATTCTGCTATACTCATCTCAAGGTGACTAACCTTGTTTGAAAAAAATAAACTTTGGGTACCACCCAAACTCCAAAGCGTCCAATTTCCGGACGTTTTGTTTTTGAAAAAATTAAATATTCTATTCGTATTTACAAGGGTGGATTACGATGGGCGAGTTAATGGGTGGTCCCAAAGCGAGGTTAGTCACCCACGCTTCTGGAGTTCGATTCTCCCTCGCTCCACCCTTTGAGGTACGAATAACCAACTTCGCCCTCCCAAATTTATTTTTAAATTATTGAAGATAGATTAGGGAATTTGACAGGATTTTTTGGATTATTGTAAATATATTTTCTAACATTTAATAATTCCTGTGGGGTTCGAATAATACGATCATAATATCGTGGTTGCCATTTGAATGGTACGGCGTGTTCATTAACATATTTTGTAACCCCAATTTTAAATCCTCGAATAATTGACGGTATGTTTTTTGATTGCGGACCGAATATATTATGCGTAACCCGTGGTAGAGACGCAAAATCTTGCGTCTCTACGGAATCATGTAAAATAACAATCCCGTGTATGTGATCGGGCATCACCACAAATGCATCCAAGGTGGCCCGCGGAAAATGCTGGGGAATATTATATCAGCAACGATATACCGTTGATCCAATATCATTCACACACATGATGCCATTACGAATATTCCCAAACCATGGTGTGCGTTTTTTGGTACAAATGGTTATAAAATAATATCCTGATTGGGTGTAATCGTAATGTGGTAATCGAATTGAAGCAATGCGATAGCGATTATGGAATAATGTTGCCATAACAAAAAACGGCCTTGATACAGGTGCGCTCAACAACATAATGATACAGGATTTTAATTGTTTATTCAATCGGTTTGAATGAAGATAGGGAATTTGACAGGACATCATTTTATTGCTAATGTAGTAGCGTACTATGGCTTACGCAACTGCTACTCCAATCACTATCACAAACAATACCGTCAATAAATTTGTTGTAGAAATTGATCGTTTTCGTTTTGAACGTTTAGCAGATTCTTTAGGTTTATTTACTCCGGAAGTATTAGCTAGCCTCAAACAATCTGAAGCTGATATTCGGGCTGGCCGAGTCAAAAAATTGCGTAGTTTGCGTGATTTGCGTAAACACTCATAGTGTTTAGGTATAATAACAATCTATTACACGGAAGAGTTTGAGCATCTTTATGAGGAGCTGCCGGTTCAAATTCAAAAGAAAGCTGAACGAGCTGAAAAACTGTTTCGTCAAAACCCATTTTATCCATCATTACATACCGAAAAACTACATCCTAAGAATTTAGAAGTATGGAGTTTAAGAGTGGATTTAAGCTATCGAATTTTATTCAAATTTGATAATCAAAACACTGTCTATTTTTTAGCCGTTGGTCCACATCATTGGATTTATAAATATCTCAATTCAAGATAAGATTGATATTTAACCTCACCGTCCTGCACGGCAACGTGCGCGACGGCCCGAGTAAGACTCTCAATCTTGGCTTGTCCGCCGGAGCTTTAGCGTAGGCAGGCGAAGACTGATCCTCCTACGCTTTTCAAGCTTCGGTGGGCAAGCCAACTTTGCTCTCCCAATTGTTAATTTAATCCTTGCATCATGATTATCATTGTCGGGATTGAATGAAGATTAGGGAACGTCTGAACCTTGATTCACATGATGAATGCGGATTAATTTAATTCATCAGGAAAATCATGATCATCAAATAAATCATGGTTCAGACAATTGAATTTAGCTATGAAAAATGCTATACTAACACATATGAATATAGTACAAACTAAACAACAAGAAATTGAAAAATTGTGTCGCGATAACGATATTGGTTTTTTAGGTTTGTTTGGTTCAGTTGCCAGGGGTGATGATACGGAGAAAAGTGATGTGGATTTATTGGTCCGCTTTGATGCACGGAAAAATTTATTTGATCTAGTAGACATTGAAGATCAATTTGCAGAAGTGTTTGGGAAAAAGGTGGATTTAGTAACAGAAGCAGCAGTACATCCATATATCAAAGACTATATTTATCGTGATTTACAACCAGTTTATGGGCAGCCACGACGATAAAGTATATCTTCGTCATATTATTGATGCTATTAGTACAATTGAGGAATATTTAGTAAATCTTACTGAACAAGAATTCTATAAAAATAAAATGGCTCACGATGCCATTATTCGCCAACTAGAGATTATTGGTGAAGCCACTTCAAACATATCTACTGAATTTAAACAACGGCACTCAGATATACCTTGGAGAAAAATGGCAGACATGCGCAATCGGTTAATCCACGGATATTTTGGATTAGATCTTGGTATTGTGTGGGATACAGTGCAAGAAAAAGTTCCTACTACAAAACAGCAATTAGAAGAATTAATTAGGGTATTGTGATACCTCACCGTCCTGCACGGCAACGTGCGCGACGGCTCGAGCAAGACTCTCAAGCTGGGCTTGTCCGCCGGAGCTTTAGCGTAGGCAGACGAAGACTGATCCTCCTACGCTTTTCAAGCTTCGGTGGGCAAGCCAACTTCGCTCTCCCAAATTTAGGTTTCAGTTTTAAACTGGAAAGCAGATTAGGAATATGCTATCATAGCTACATTGAGCGCACTCCATTAGAGGAAGCGCTTTTCTTATTGTTCAAGAGTAAGTTATGATAAATAATGCGAAGAAGCAATATATTTTTTTAGATGAGTCTGGTAAGCCAGAAATATTTTCTGCAAAAGGAATAAATTTAGTTGAGTGTAAACAAGCTACTAAATATTTAATTTTAGCCGCTGTTCGTACAAGTAATCAATTAAAATTACAACAAGATATTACAGAATTTAAAGCTAAATTATTAAAAAATGTTCAACTAACAACTATTTTTTCCTCATCGTACGCGCTAGATGCTTTACATGCTAATAATGATTATCCTGCAGTCAGAGAATGTTTTTATCAATTTATTACTACGCTTGATCTTAAAATTGATGTTATGGTTGTTGAAAAACTAAAATGCTATGACGTTTTGCAACGACAACCAGCTAAATTATATGGCGTTATGGCTGGGCAATTATTAAAAAATATTTGTCATCAGTCTAATGACACTGAAATTATCTTTTCAAGAAAAGATAGTAAACTAAAATTACGTTATGAGCTAGAAATTGAAGTTGAGCGTGCTCGTTTAGAATATTTACAACAGCATCCTAATATTACTACGCAAATAAAATTAACGTATCATCATAATCCTCATTATACTCATGGCGGACTACAAGTGGCAGATTATATTAGTTATGCGATATTTCAGGCTTATGAACATCAAAATTATGCTTTATATAAACTGATTCAAAATAAAATTGGCAAAATTCAGGATATTTGTAACAAAAAATACTTCACTCGGAGTAATCCGCTCGAACTATCCCGATAGGGAAGTGCACACTGTGCACGTATCATTGAGCGGACTGTTCTAAGTGAAGTACGTATACAGTATACTAAATATAATACATTCGTCAATATCTTGGGTCCAACATGCGCGACGGCTCGAGTAAGACTCTCAAGCTGGGCTTGTCCGCCGGAGCTTTAGCGTAGGCAGACGAAGACTGATCCTCCTACGCTTTTCAAGCTTCGGTGGGCAAGCCAACTTTGCTCTCCCAAATTTTTATTCAAATCGGTTTGAATGAAGATTACGGAAAATTATTTACTCTGCCAATGTTTGAGGTTGTTGATGATGTATTGACGGACATTATGTAATTCACCTTGGGCTCGAATAATACGATCATAATATCGTGGTTGCCATTGGAAATTGGGATATTCCATTTGATGAATTGTTTTGGTGGTAACGCCTTTAAATCCATGTATTATGGAACCCAAATGATTATATTGTGGTCCAAATTTATTTTTGTATGGTATTTGTAGAGATGCATTGCAATGCGTCTCTACGGAATCATGGAATCATAACGGCGTCGGATAAAACAACGTGATTTTTTATCAACATTATTCCATCAACAAGTCTAAGCGGCTGTATTTGATGGCAGAGGCACCATTTTTTTTAGGAGAAAATGTTAATGTGGTCGCGGCCTCTTTAACAGAAGAGCTTGTTAGAATAAATGGATTATCTGGTCTGGAGATTTGATTTAACTCATCCTCTCGCATATACATCCCACCGGGATGTTTTGAAAGTAAGCGCATATCAGCAATGACTAAATTCTGCTCACGGCATATTCGATAAGTAGCGTTAATAGCGTCTATTGCGCCGGCTAACAAAAGATTTCTGGCATATTTGTAAGTTTGGAGCATTTCTATATTTTCAGGGTCGATTTTTTGGTCATCCGACAACTGCGCTGTAATGGTTTGAATAAATGCATCAATTGGAGTTGCTCCTAATTTAGTTTCGTTCGTGGTTGTAGATTGGGTTGCAGTAAAATGCGGCAATGTTATTTCCGTATTTGGCTTTAAATCTATCATTGCTTTTCTTAAGCCAATTAATTGATACCCACCTCCATCACTATCACTATACAGCCGAATAGATCCAGCTATATTTTTTAGTGCTAAAATCAATGCGTGCACAGTAGCATCGGGATAATCCAAGAAATTTTTTTTAAAATCAGTAACCATAGTATCATCTAATATCGGTAATTCCCCATTCAATTTTGTACTAAAAAGATCGTTGATGATTGGCGAAATCAATTGATCATAAAACGAGTTCGGGTCTGTCTCTAGCTTAAGAGGAATTCTCTCTAAGGATTTTAGCTCAGACATATACGTTGTTTAGTATATCAAAAAACTGGCGTTATATCAATAGAGTAGCGATGTAGTGAGATTGTAATGGCTGTACAAATGAAGTAGAGCGAGAGACGGGAATCGGACCCGCGTATCCTGCTTGGAAGGCAGGCGCACTACCATTGTGCTACTCTCGCCGAAACATTCCCTTGTTGAGGGGATATGTTCGGTCTAAAACTGCCAATCAACAGAGCAAACGCACCGTGGATAGGCGGCCAGATGACCCAGGTAGTATACTAGGCTAAAGCCCAATAAAAAAGGGGTGAACTGCAATAAAAGTGGACAAAGTGTGGGTAAAATGTGGAGATTATGTTAAGAGGTAGTTTTTACGAACTCTAACAGGTATTTTACCACCTGATCTGGGCGCTCTAATTGCGGGAAATGCCCAGTATCGGGAAGATTGTAGTAATGTGCTTGTGATAACAAGCGCAGCGCTTGGTGATGTTGAGTGATTGGAGTGTAACTATCCTGTTCGCCCCACAGTAGTAATACAGGCTGTTGAATTTTAATAGCAGCCGTACTTACTAAGTTGATTGTTTCGTTACTGACGCCACGAGCTGTAATCATGTTGCGTAGAATGGATAATTTAGCGCGCGAGGCTTTAGGTAGACTAGCATCAGCGTAAAGCTGATCTTTTAATACGGAATCAATTTTACTATGATCGGTTAACCAACCTTGGTTTAGTACATAATAAAAACTGAGTTGATTGGGATATAGTAGTAACTCAGCCAAAATAGGAACTTGCGCTATTAAAGCTGTCTGATTAATCTCGCTACCAAAACCAATGGGATCAATTAATGTTAAACTAGCCACACGTTGCGGTAAATCAGCGGACAGTAACAGGCTTAATGTAGCGCCTGTCGAGCTACCTACTAGATGAAATTGTTCAACAGGTAGCTGTGTTAAGAACTGTATCATGATACTATGCAACCAGGGCAATGAATAGCTTACTTGAGGCTTGTCACTTTGGCCATAACCCGGTAAATCTACTAAGTATACGGTATAATATTTGCTGAGCTGCTCGGCAATGTTTGTGTATTCAATGCTAGACCAGGCTGATGAATGAATAAGTACCACGGCCTCTTTAGCTTGTCCAAGAGTACGATAATGAATTTTGATATTTTCAACAGTAATATTTTGTGCATTATTTTTGAGTAAACTTGGAGGCGTGCCAAACCAGAATA
>CAZZNZ010000037.1:0-6826 GCA_964655875.1 uncultured Gammaproteobacteria bacterium
TGGTAATTTCAATCCAGTTGGTTTTTTTCTTCCAATGTAATGTATTACCCGTTACACTCACCTGATCGGTAACAATAAATTGCTCAAACAGTAGGCGCTGTATACATCGAACCGGCATATCGATAATACCGTGTTGTTCGGTAAGATACCCCACCGGAATAGAAGTAGCCTGTTCCTGAATAAACTGTAAATACGTTTGTAAATCTTTCGCCGAATATAATCGAGCAATACCAGCGGAACAGCCATCATCTACTGGTTTTACAATCACAGTTTTAGTCTGTAAAGTAGTAAGTAATTTTTTCCAATAGCGCTCGTAATCCACTGTTTTGTATCGCTTAAATTCCACTGTCATAGCTAACTGTTTTGGTGTAATAAAAATACCTTGCGATGTTAGATGCGCTAACGCTTGGCCAGTAGCATATTTATCTAAACATAAACGAGAGGCGGTTGAACCAGAACCATTAAAAGGTTTATGAGCACGCTCCAGTAAATGCTGTAACGTACCATCTTCACCAATGCCACCGTGCAAACCAATAAACACATATGGTGATTGCTTAATAAATTGATTTAGACTGGTGGATTGGGGTAGAAACCAAGGCTCAGAACAATCACTAGAACTAAGCAATAATTTCTGTTTCACTAATTGTACTAACCGCTGTAACCGCTGCTCTGTTTTTGGCGCTGTCAAACACATCGCTAGTACATCTTCCACACTATGGTTCAATGCCACTGCGTAGGGTATCCTCCAAACACGATTTTCAAAATCCAACAGAAACGGTTGTGGTTGGTAACTTGCAGAACGCTTTAATTTTAACCACACATTCGTACCCGTCATTAATGATACTTGTCGTTCCGCTGTGCTCCCACCAAACAACACATGCACTGGTTGCTTTTTTTGAGTAACTATTTTAGTGATTGTTGGAAATACGATACCATAACGCCGACATGTATTTTTAATAATAAATCGTAACACATCGCGATGACTCATACCTAATCGAGCCGCTTGCATGAACAAGAAGCTATTTTGTTCCATGCCACTAATAGGGTTAAAATCAGAAAACCAAATACTGCCATTGTTTAACACCCAACCATCAAAGCGAGCAAAATCACGCATTCCTAGCACCTTAAATAGCTGCTCAGCTTGCTGCTGAATGCCCTGTACCACACTATCTTTAAACCGTGGTGGACAATGATACTGCACTTGTCTACTGGCTAAATATTTTTTGCGATAATCAAAAATCTGATGATCACGATAATCCAATTCGATTTCCGTAGGCAATATTGCCACTGGTTGATTGAATTTATTTTCTAATATAATTACTGTAAATTCTTTGCCCTGACAAAATGGTTCTACCACTACTTGTGTATCTACAGCTCCAGCAAAAATCTCTTTAGCTTTTACTAAAGCCTCGGCTGCAGTTGATACTGAATATACAGCAATACTAGATCCTCCAGTAGCGGGTTTTACAATAGCTCGGGTAAGATGATGCTCTTTAAAAAAGTGTCTAACCGTAGCTGTATTTGTTTTACTAGTTTTCTTTAACACTACCGATGGAATTGTATAAAAACCATGATCTCGAATATAGTTGTTTGCTGTATATTTATTAAATGCAATTTGACACGCCTGCACCGGTGAACCTACATAAGGACACCCACATCGCTCTAAAAATTTTTGAATCTGCCCATCCTCACCAAATTTTCCATGCATTGCCGGAAATGCTAAATCTACAGTTTTTAATAACCGTTGCAAACTAGCAGTAGTTAGTGATTTAGTAGTAGTACGTAACTTAAAATCAAAATCTGATGGCGTATTACAATACAACTGAGCACGAGAAATGCTATAAGCATGTTTACGATAATCAAAATAAATTGGTACCACTTCAATATCACTGGCTTGAAGATGATCACAAACCGAACGAGCAGAATTTAACGAAATTCCCCGCTCTAACGATGGTCCGCCGCATAACACGGCTACGCGTAAAGGCTGCATAGATGAGGCTATCTTAGTGCAGAACGGCTAGTTTGGCAATGGTAAGCTTCGCCTTTTATTTTATCCGCAATAAATAGGTCGTCCCATTATTTTGCATTTGCCGAACAATAAACGTGGGTTTAGCCAAATTTTTTATAAAGGCATCGTCAACAATGGATTTTACATCGTTATTCGTTTCATACACCGTTGTAAAATGTTCGCCGGCATCAACGGATTTACGAATTTTTGTCTGCGTTTTAGTTAAATTATACTGCACTAAATACAATGCACCCGCAGTATGATTTATAGTTCTAAGCTGTTGAGTAGAAGTAAGTACATTCATCCAGTTACTACCATCATATTTCCATAATTGATATTCACTCCCGTCCATATTTGATACAATAGTATATACTACACCTTTCGATACAGTTAGCGATTCTACATTACCCGTTTTATCTGTAAAGGGTACATGCGTTAATTCTGTCCAAGTCATGCTATCAGTAGAGTGGTAAATTTTTGGATTTTCACCAAAACCTCCAACAGTAAGATACAACCCAGCTGGACTAGCAATCATATGGTAAATAACAAATGTATCTTCAGGAATATTTTTAACTACATCCGATGTATCTGATTCATACCATTTCATTCCATCACTAGAGTGTTGAATCATACCATTACTATTCAGAAGATACAGATGATGATTAAATTTTACTAATCGTACTGGCTCGAAATAAGTTTTAGTACCAGCCGCATCTTCCGTATAACTGTTCCAATCAGCTACTCGTTCAACCACACCAGTAGTTTGACGCATACGCCAGACTTCTACTCTATCAAAATCTATTTCGAGGGTATCAGGTGTTGGTGTATTCGCGGTTTGAAGAATAAAATAGGTATAGCCGTTCAAACGTACACCCACAGATAAATGATCTATCACCTTATATGCCCGATTCGACTCTAATGAGAACGGCGTATCCGTAGGATACCACTGCGCTCCCGGCATACCTGGAAATTCTGTGGTATAAAAGATACTATCGACCAACACATAGGCATGGGTTTTATTTAGTGGCAAATATAACAACTGTGCATTAGGGAACGATTGGCTTACGGGCTTAGCAGCGAAAATCACGTGCGGTATGATCACCGCAATGAGAGCCGTAACTACCGCTAAAAATGATATTTTTTTCATAGATTTATAGTTTAGCATGTAGATACTGGTATTGCATAGCTTTGGAAAATTTCTCAATCGCATAACGCAACATGGTTCTTGGCATCTGCTGATAATATTTTTGTAAAAATTGTTCTTCGGTTTTTTGACCACAGCGCTTCCCTACCTCTCGCAACATCCAGCCAACTGCCTTGTGAATCAAATCATGCTCATCATGCAAGAGTACCTTAGCAATCCGTAGAGTTTCACTAGCTTCACCCTGCATAATAAAATAAAAGGTAGCAATGATAGCAATACGTCGCTCCCATAAATTCTTGGACTTGGCCAAGCGCGTTAAAATAGTAGTGTTCTTACCAAATAAGTGTGCTCCTACAATATAACCAGCAGAGGTATCCACTAAATCCCAATTGTTAATGTAGTGAGTATTCTTTAAATACAGCTGATAAATAACTTGCCGCTCAGCTAATGTCGCCTGTTGATATTGCGCAACTAAAATAATTAAAGCCAATAACCGTTCTTCATGAATTTTAGAATGTAATAAGGCTAAAACTATAGTGCGATCTGTCTGACGATACCACTTGGCCACTCGCCGCACATCAGGCACAGTAACGCCAATAAATGTATCGCCGTAACCATATTGTCCGGGTGCTGTTTTAAAAAATCGCATCGCACCGGATTTACGCTTTGGTGTAGCTAAGGCTAACAACCGCCGATGGATTGTACGATAAGTCACATTATGTTAAACTTAGGGCTATAATTAATTATTAGTTTTAGTATATCATACTTTATGTCCAAACTATTGATTTCAACCACCTTCTTAGTTACTACATTAGTGTTTTTGGGTGCAGGCTGTACCAATGATGATGTTGCCACTAAAAATACTACTGCTACAGTTACTGCAAACAATGCAGATGCTGATGTCGATACTGGCACTGAAACCACCTATACTTTAGATGATGTAGCCGCTCATGCTACAGAATCTAATTGTTGGATGGTATTAGATGGTGATGTGTATGATGTCACTACCTATATTCCTAATCATCCCGGTGGAAAAACTTTGCTCGGTAGTTGTGGTACCGATGCTACTGCAGCATTTGGTGGCGATAACACTTGGGGCAAAGTACACTCTACTGCTGCCAAAGCTTTATTAGATACCTACGAAATTGGCGAACTCGCTCAATAGTAGTAATGGATCTTTTTCTAACGCTGGGTAGTAAAATTCTACCGCTCTATGGTTTAATTGCTTTAGGATTTGTCGCGAAAAAAAACCTACAGATTGATCAAACTACCTTTGCCAAAGTACTGATTTATATCACGGCTCCAGCGATTGTTTTTCAAGCTGCACTTACTACTCCATTACAATTCAATTTACTAGCATTACCTCTGTTATTTTTAGGTTTAGGTTTTGTATTAAATCGATTGTGGTTAATCATTGGCAGTCACAGGTTTAAAGATTCGCGCGCTAGTTTACTGGCATTTGTAGGTGGCACCGGTAATACAGGCTATTTTGGTTTATCACTGATACTGGCAACCTTGGGTGAATCCGCTTTGAATTTAGCTGTATTTTGCGTACTCGGTACTATTCTCTATGAAAATACAATTGGTTATTTTACTTTCGCACGAGCCAATTTTACTTGGAAAACTAGCTTGCATAAGTTATTCCGCCTACCATCACTATACGCTGTGGCCATTGGATTATTACTAAATATTCTTCATATTCCGTTAGCTGAACAAGCCTTATACCAAGAATACACATTGCTATTTCGTGGTTGCCACATTATTTTTGGTATGATGTTAATTGGCTGTGCAATGGCTAATGTAAGTAATCGACAAATTGATTATACGTTTATGTCTTTGGCCTTTTTTGCAAAATTTTTCTGTTTTCCACTAGCGATGTATGGTTGCATTATACTAGATAGAGTAATTACTCACCTCTTCTCACCTTTGGCTAGTCAAACCATGTTAACATTATCGTTAGTACCACTAGCAGCGAATACCGTAGCATACGCTACCGAACTTAAGGTGCAAGCTAATACCGCGGCTATGGCGGTATTTTTAAGCACGTTATTTGCTGCCATATATATACCCCTGATGGTAACATTACTAAACTCAATGGTATATCTACCAAGCAAATTTTAATTATCCTAAAACATTCTAATCATTACCTGCAATTAGGACAAAGCCCAACAAATTCCAAAGCATGATCTACTACGGTAAATCCTGTCTGACGTTTAATTTTAATCATCTCACTTTGTAAAGTATGAGAAATGGTCACATCCGCAATCCGGTCACACTGCAAACAGCGAATATGATGATGATGCACGCCTAGGCTAAATTCAAAGCGCTTCATGCCTTCACCTAATTGTAGCTCGTGAATCATGCCTTGCTGTTTCAAAAATTCTAGTTCACGATAAATCGTTGTTAAGTTAATACTTACATGCTGTTGCCGCATTACTTGCTCCAAATCTTGCACTGAAACAGGTTTTTGTGTTTGCATCAAAATAGTAATTAAACAACGACGCGCCTGAGTTAAACGATAACCTTGCTCACGTAATTGTATAAAGATTGTATTTGGTGTTCGCACATGAACCATTACGCTGTATACTATCATGGCTCACTTATTAATGCAAATCATTTGCATTAATTTTAACCCTATGCTAGGCTAACCAGGAGAATTATGAATTACTATGATGTTATATGCTTAAAACCTTAAAAAAATATAGCCTGGGAGCAACTGTGCTTATTATGATCACGTTAGGCACAAGTTGTGTTACTCCTTCCCGTCCAACAACAAACAAAATTAGCGTGGTTACTTCATTTTATCCGTTGTATTATTTCGCTAGCCAAATTGCTGGTGATAAAGCAATTGTAACAAATTTAACCCCCGCCGGAATAGAACCGCATGATTATGAATTGACGCCACAAGATTTAGTAGTTATTCAAAATAGCAACATACTAGTTTTGAATGGTGGTCAGCTTGAGCCATGGACCGACCATATTACAGCACAACTTTCAAATACAACTACGTTGGTAATGGCTGGAAACGAACTCGCTACTCAACAGATGACTGAAGAAAATCAGTTAGTGACTGATCCACATGTTTGGCTGAGTCCAAAACTAGCACAACAACAAGTGAAAAAAATTACACTGGGCTTCATTCAGGCTGACGCTGCTCATTCAGCCTATTATTTAGCAAATGAAAAAAATCTCATAGCTCGCTTAGATGAGTTAGATACAGCCTATACGAAAAATTTAGCTCAATGTTCTAATCGTAAAATAATTACCTCTCACACTGCTTTTGCTTATTTAGCTAATGACTACCATTTAGAACAAGTAGCCATTGCGGGTTTATCCCCAGAAGCTGAGCCAACCGCCGCTGAACTCTCCAAAATAGTTGAATTTGCACAAATCAACACTATCAACTATATCTTCTTTGAAAATGTAGTAAGTCCAGATTTAGCCGAAACAATTGCTAATGAAGTTGGCGCCCAAACTTTAGTGCTGAATCCTTTAGAAAGCTTGACTAAGGAGGAATTAGAGCGAGACGAAAATTATTTTTCAGTCATGCAAGAAAATTTAAACAATTTACGCTTAGCATTAGATTGTACATAAAACTATGTCTGCTGCCCATACCAATAACATTATTGAATTGCATCAAGTATCGTTTAGGTATGGCGCTATTCCTGTCTTAA
>CAZZNZ010000038.1:0-6745 GCA_964655875.1 uncultured Gammaproteobacteria bacterium
TACAGCACTTGGACGCGCTTGCGTTTAGCGCTAATAGGTTTATTATAAACTATTTAAAAAAAATGAGCAAGGGAAGCTATTGACAATGAATAGGTGTGTGCTAGAATGATTATTAGAAAAAATAAAAACGTCCAATTTCCATATCCGGACGTTTTTATTTTTTCTAAAACGCACTGTGCTGATAAGATAATAAAGGTACCTAGCCGCGGTAATATGTTTTATTAGCCCAGTGTTTACAATTTATGAATTACTCAAGGTGGTACGGAGTGCGCTCAACTCTCTCCTCACTAACCTAAATTGTTGTTAATTTTGGTTGGCTATACTTTGAGTAGTTCACTGAGGCCGGGAGGGGATTATTCCCTCCCGTACTTTAGTTTAAGATAGCGCTAAATTTTACTATTAATGATTATTTTATGGATCTAAATCGAGTAGAATTAATTGGTCATATTTCAAAAGAGCCGTTACAAAAGGCGGTAGGTAAACAAACTCTAACTAAATTACATATAGCTACTAATCATGTTTGGCGTGATCATGCTAGCGGAGAAATAAAAGAGAAGGCCGATTTTCATTCCGTTGTGGCTTGGGGTAAATTAGGCGATAGCATGCAAAAATTTTTGCGTAAAGGTGAGCCGGTATATATCGAAGGCCGACTTAGTAATCATCAGTATGAAGATCAGGCTGGTGTAACCCATTATTATACTGATGTAGTAGCTGAACGCATGATATTATGTTCACATAAAAAATCTAAAGCAGAGGGCGATGATATTAAGATTGAAGATATTCCAGAAGTCATTTAGCGCCGTCGCATAGATGTTATCCACAATTGGTTTTGTTTAATAAAATTAGGTTAAAGTCATAAAATGATCTATTACGCCGTCGCTAAAAAGCTATTGTATCTTCAAATAACTATTGTAAAAATATAACCACACTTTCGCCAAGATGGTTTATTCACAATCAACGCTGAGCCTGTGGAAATTGGACCAGCCAGTAGATGGTGAGTAACCTATTAATTATGTCCTCCTGAGTCCTTACTTTTTGGCCAAGAAGGTAGGGGCAAAGGAGGGCAGCGAAAGTGTCATAAGTTAGTATCGCCGTCGCATAAAACTTATCCACAATCAAGAAACACCAAGTAAATCAAGGCCATCATGGCCTTTTTTGCTATTTCGCCGTCGCTCACAAGCTATTGTATATTTTAATGATTGTTTTACCATTAACTCTGTTCAGTGTTGACTGTACAGAAAAGGCTGTATAGCCAAAACTGAATAACGCGCTTTACCTTCGGAGGTGTTATGCGCGCATGTTCATTGACAGGTTGGATGCAACGGTGGCTGCGGCTCATGCTCAGTATTTGGTTTGTAGTCATAGGTGGCTGCGATCAGGTCGTCGATGAGGATGACAACATCGATAGCGGCGTCACTACCAGTCTTCATGGTCAAGTGAATTTGATCATGGAAATTAGTGGTGCAGATGCTGTTCGCATGATGGATGATCGGGCGCAATTAGAGGCACAACTCGGCGTCGACTATCAATTCATCGCGACCATGCTGTGGATCAATGATACGACCATCGAAGTGCGAGCTCACATTCCATCATTGGTTGTTCGTATCAATGGCCAGGAAGCCACAACGAAAAATGACGGTACGTTTGACATTACCAATGTAATACTGAACGATGGAGATGTGATTACGGTAGGTGATGTCGACGGCTTTGTATTTTTCAGTCAGTCTTTGACGAAGGCCGATTTAGCATCGCAAACGGTGTTGGTAAACAATGCCATGGACTACGATCTGATGATCGTCAAAGAAGATGCCTATATGTCCATGGAGAAAAGCACGCCGAATAGTTATCCGTGTCTCGACAACAATGGTACTGGCAGCGGTGGTTTTTATTACAGTGATTGTTATATGTCTTTATTTTACGGTCCAGCGAATTATTCTTGGATGTGTTGGTATGAAGCCATGAACGTCTACCACGATCACAGTGGTAACATCTGGTGTGATGGCACTCATAATTGTTCATTGTTTGTACACAACTGGATTTGGGGTTGCCAGTCGTGGCACAAACATTCCGGTTACTGGAAGGTGGGTTCAGGCTGCTAAGTACGTGTGAGAAGCTCTTTCAAGAAAGGTGATGATATGCAGAGGAGAAAATAGATTACAAGTCTGCTTTCTCCTCTGCATTATTTAACCATCTATGAGGTATAATTTTATTTTACTAAATTATACATTTTAATTTGTTTTATGAAAGATATAAATAAAAAATCATCTTCTTTATTTTTCTGGTGCCTAAGAGGCGCTGTTTATACCTTGCCTGGCAATATCATTACCTGGTCAGTATTTATTTTAATGATACGCGCGGTATCATTAATTGAAACACGCAGCGTATTATGGGAATTTAAATTAATAGTATTTGGCATCCCTTGTTTGTTGTATCTTGGGTTAGGTATCTATTCTAAAGCAATAAAAACACGTCAATATTTTTGGTATGGAGCCAGTGTTGCGCAAATAATTTTATTTTTTTTAGTTTGGCCTAATTTTAAGATGTAAAAGCAAATATTATTGTGTGAGATTTGGAACAGATGTTTATCGCCGTCGCATAAAACTTATCCACAATCAAGAAACACCAAGTAAATCAAGGCCATCATGGCCTTTTTTGCTATTTCGCCGTCGCTCACAAGCTATTGTATATTTTAATGATTGTTTTACCATTAACTCTGTTCAGTGTTGACTGTACAGAAAAGGCTGTATAGCCAAAACTGAATAACGCGCTTTACCTTCGGAGGTGTTATGCGCGCATGTTCATTGACAGTGTTTGGGTTATTGCTGAGTCTGTTGGCGTTGTTCGGTTGCGAGGAGGAGGGGCCGCCCATCGATGCAGTGGATAACGTTACCACAATTACGACCGATCAGGCCATGCAGATTGCCAGCAGCGATGCCACCGCCAGCGGCTTCACGGCCACATCTACCATCATCGGACCGATGCAGGTTCACGGCCAGGATATTACCGCCTACGAAGTGATGCTGCACAACGATATCGAAGTGCTGCTGCGCTACGTGGATGCGAACACCGGAGAGCTGTTGACTAGCGAAGATGTCAGACATCCTATGCCGGTGTCAGTGGATGACAGCGTTACTTCCTCGGCCAAAACCAGTTCGGAGAACTACTACACGTCGTGCCCCTCTGGCTGGCCATTGTGCATTCGGACTCCGTCCGCGATTACGTTTTACAGCCAACAGGATCCCAACTGGAAGAATTGGCGCATGAATGGTAATAAAGCCAGTACGACCATTGGTCAAGTGGGTTGTCTGTTGAGCGCCTATGCCATGTCTTCGGCTTTTACTGGGCATGGATCGCGTAATTCGAAAGACAGCGATATCTTGGCTGATCAGCGTAACTGCTACTACAATTCCAGCAATCAGCGCTCTGAAACGGGAGACCTAATTGATGGCTCTTGTTTTGCCAGCGCTGTGAGTGCGTCGCATACTGTGATTTCAGTGAATCAAGTGTGGTCTACGCTAGCGTCTGGTATTCCGGTAGTGGCTTTCGGCAATTCCAACTGTCTGGGCAATACTACACATGCCCAGATGATTTGGGGCAGCGACGGTACTCGCTATTGGACCAAGGATCCTTGGTATGCTTGGAACGATCAGGATAAGCCACTTTGTCTAAGTAATGTCAGCTATCGTGTTCTGCGGTAATTCCCACCAGTTCATTCCTTCCTGAGGTAGACACAAGTTCATCATTTTGATGCTTTTGTGCCTACCTCACCATTCCTATTTGCTACTAAATTAATTTTATTTTTATACCAATTATGCTAAATATAAAACGGATTACTTTGCTGACAGTTCTTTTTTTAGCCAGTATTAGTTTACCATCTAGTACATTGGCTTCAAAACAAGTTAGTCAGGATTTTGCAAATGATCTTACGTATTTCTCAAAATCTGACGGTAGTGCTGTTATCTTTTCAAATAATCAAATTTATCAATCTGCTAATCCTAGCTTAGCTAAAGATTGGACAGCAACAACAATAGACTATGATGCCGGTAACACATTTACTATGCCGGTGGCTGTGCACTATAAAAAATTTGATTATGCTATTTCTGGTTCATGGGCCAAAACAGGTATGTCTATCGATCAGCAACCGCGAGAGATATGGCGTCTTCAACGTGATGACTCTGGAAATTTGCAAAAAGTATTTACATTGCCAACACCTACTGATAGTGAAGTGAATCATTTTAGAACGCTTGTTGTATATAAAAACACATTATATGTTAGTGATTCCGAAAGTAGAATTTGGCAAACTACCAATGGTACAGATTGGACCGAAGTAGCAGTGAAGGGCTTGCCGGAATCGTTTAATATTATGGATTTTTATGTCACTAAAAAGGTGCTTTATGCTTATAATACCAACGGCATGTATTACAGTACGGATGCTAAAAACTGGTATCAATTTACTAGTAAATATACTTTTGCAGAAGCGGATCATGTATTAGCAGTGGCACAGTTTAATGGAAAAGTTTATGCGTATACAAAAAATTTAGACACTTTAGAAGTGGGAATTTGGAAATTAAATTTTGATGGCTCTGCAAAGCGCTTGCTTTTCGATACAAATGTGAATTTTGATATGTATGTTAGCACGAATCATTTTTATGTTGCTAGTAGCACAGGATACGATGGAGATTATACTATTTACCAACTAGTGAATCATCGTTTAGAAAAAACAGGCATGGGACAAGGCACTGTAAATGCGATGATTGAAAATCACGGTAAAACATTATTTTTAGTGAACGATGTCTCAGGTACATATTTATGGCGGTACGATGGGAAGTAATATAGCCGTCGCTGATAAACTTATCCACAAGCAAAACAGTCAATAAATCTTAGGAATAAAGGTATTTTTTCTATAGCGCCGTCGCTAAAAAGTTATTGTCCAAATGTATAAAGTGATGTAAAGACTAAAGTAGAGTATGGTAATAGATAGCGTTCTAAGTATTATGTGGATTGAAACTGATATTGTATTAACAGATTTTGTTTCGAATTTTATTGATAAACTTACTTTTAGCATTAGAGCGCTGTTTGTGGTCGCTACTTACTTTTTTATTCATCAATTGAGTAAAAAAAAATTTTCAAGAATATCTCACACGCTACTTATTTGTAGCACAGTAATATGTATTGGGTTAGCATTGCTTATCAATTGCTTCGCTAATGTTATTTTAGCTTTTGCGGTTCAATATACATTAGCATTATTACCCGAGTATCAACAGATGATTCATTTGATTAGGAAAAATAGGTTTAATTTTACGCCGCACGAGGATCAGCACTGGTTGTATAGCCTAGATAAAATATTATTAAATCGTTTCACTTTAATTAACGCCTATAGCATCATGTTACACGATGTTTTTATGCGTGGTATGTTTAGTAGGTCACTAACTACATTATGAAATATCTTCAACGGCCATTTTTAATGCATACAGAAACACAGCAACGATTAGAAAAGTTAGTGATGGATATTCAGCAATATTGTCAAAACACCTTACAGCAGAGCGATATTCTAATATGCATGTTTGATGCTAATCGACAAAATTATCGTGTTTTCAGCGGAGAAGAAACTATCGGGTTTACCGTTAAACATTCCTTGGTATATTTTTCAAAACACTGGCAACAAAGCTTTAGTTTACATCAAAGTCATATCGATCATCAGCTACCAGAAGTAATGTTATTGGATATTCAGTTACTGCTACAACCACATCACATTCAGTTTGTAATTCCACTAGTGTATTCTGGCCAGGCGTACGGGTTTATCTTTTTACAAAACATACCAAGCCAAGAGCTAGTTGCGGCTCTACAACCCGTGCAACAATCTTGGGCTACACAATTAAGTACGGTGTTGCAGTATGATGCGGTGGTGTTGGGAGGAAATAGTATCGATGTAAAGCAGTTCATTTTTGCAACACACAGTTTCTTTTCAAAATTATGGACGTTAAGTAAACAATATTGGCTGGTAACTATTACCATTAGTTTGTTTACATTGTTGACCATTTCTTGGATTGCAACAAATTTAGTAAAACAAGCTTATCCGGAAGTAAAGTTTTGGTTTGAGTTTTCTCATACGTACGGCATTCTTGCTATTTGGGGTGCGTGCTGGGGGTTGTATATACAACAGCAATGGCGACAATATCCGTTTATTAGTAAAGCGTTGTTATGTTTCAGTATCGCGTTGTTGTTTCAGGAATTTGGGCAATTATCTTACGCGCTGTATTCGTATATCTGGAATGTACAAATACCTTACCCAACTATTGGAGATGTTGGATTTTTTGGTAGCGTAGTATTGTATTTAATCGGCGCAATATTTTTAGCCAAAGGTTTGGGCGCACAGTTTAAAAATTTATCATGGTATCACAGTATCTTTACTATTATTGTGCCAAGTGTATTTCTAATTTTAGGGTATAGTCTATTTTTTCAGGGGTATGCATTAGAGTGGAGCAATCCAATTAAAACAATTCTCGATTTTGCTTATCCATTTATTCAAGTAATTTATGTTTCCATCGCAATATTAACCTTTTTGTTTACTCGATATAGGCGAGGAATGATGAAAAACCATGTCATAGCTATACTTAGTGTTTTAGTTTGGCAGTTTTTATGCGATTACACGTTTTTGTATCAAGCTAGCCGTAGCATCTGGATTGATAACGGAGTTAATGATTATATGTATTTAGTATCATATTTTGGCATGACATTGGCGATT
>CAZZNZ010000039.1:0-6440 GCA_964655875.1 uncultured Gammaproteobacteria bacterium
CACTTGACCATCTAACCGTTGTTGTTCGGCTGCACGCTTCGCTAACAATGTAGCTACAAGAATACCGGTTGCAACCCATAAGCCCCAAACCTGCACAGTGATAGGGCCAAAATGAATACTATGCCAATATAAATTTGGAATCATCGTTCTGCTACCTTAAATATTCTTGCAGTGCGCTTTCTAAATAATCTCGATTCACATAACCATCAATGGTTTCTAACTTACCGTCATTATGCCAAATCACAAGAGCCGGCTGGCTACGAATCCCTAATGCTTCGGCTTCTGCGCTATCGGCCGACACCTGTTCTGTTACCGCAGGATTAGCGAGACACGTGGTAAATGCATTCTCGTTTAATCCAATTGTTTTTGCTAAATCTAAATATGTAGCTGTTCCTAAATTTGTTTGAAAATTAAACAACTCCGCAGCATAGGTTACTAATTGGCCCTGCTCAGCGGCGCAACTTGCGGCCACAGCAGCCGCTTGAGCTTGTGGATGCATTTGTGTAAGCGGATAATGCTTAATGATAAGGCGGACTTGATCTTGATGATCGGTAACAAACTGCTGGACTTCTGGAAAAAACTTTTTACAAAACCGACACTCAAAATCCACGTATTCTACTAAAGTTACGGCATAGTCGGTTTTATCCCCTACCACAGAACCCATAGTAGTGGGAACTGCGATTTCAGCCGTAGTAGATTTAACCGATTGTTTAACATCACCTAATAATTGAGGCGAAGCTTCTAATGGACCAACACTATACCCACCCATTGTTCCACCAGATACAGCATAGCTAATAAAGGCTACCTCTAACAACGTCATGAGAGTAATGCCTGCTACTGTGCCGATAATAAATGTTAACTTAGGGTTAGAGTGATTGGTGAATAACTGCGATTCCATGATAATACTATATAATATTCACAAGAATCTTTCAATAAAATCTTCATGCCTAACCCGCCAAGATCACCTTAGTGGGTTAGCATCACAAACAGTTCATCAGCTGAATCACTTGCTTATGCAATGTAGGGTTTGCTACTACAATTTGCTGATTATGAGTTTGCCACTGCCAACGCCGATTAGTTAGTGTAGTAATTTTACCACCGGCTTCTTGCACTAATAACCCTCCGGCCGCGATATCCCAAGGGTACGCTCCCGCTAAAATCCAAGCATCGATACGACCACAAGCTACAGCTGATAGCACTTGAGCGGCCGAACCATAGGCCTTATAATAGCTTGTCTGCAACGCAATGGCTTTACGCAACTTAGCAAAATACGCTTGATCACTACGCTGATGAATATTACTAATTGCTATAATCATCTGCTGCAACTGAACTTGATGACTCACCTGAATTACTCGACCATTACACATACTCCCCTGACCAGTTTTGGCATAAAACAATTCATCATGAATGGGATCATAAATTGCACCACATACTACTTGTTTGCCTTTGGCTAAAGCAATAATCACGCCAAATAAAGGAATGCCTTTGGCAAAATTACTAGTACCGTCTAGTGGGTCGATAATCCAGGTATACTCACTGTTCTGGTTCAGTAATCCGGCTTCTTCACTTAAGATGGTATGGTGCGGAAATTTCTTTTGAATAGCTTGGATTAACAAGCGTTCAGAAATGTAATCTACTTCCGTAACAATGTCGTGTGGTGAGGTTTTGATTGTTCCAGTGGTAACCACGCCAAAATTTTTTCGAATCACTGCGCCAGCTCTACGAATATTATAATGAATAAACTTATCTGTAGCGTTCAAATGCATACTGACTCTATTTACGGCTAAGCACGCGCCGCACAGCCGCAACAATATCTGCTTGCGTTAAATGATACTGAGTTAATAACTGTTGCGCTGTACCAGATTGACCATAACAATCCTGCACCCCAATAAACTCCATTGGCACGGGATAATGTTGTGCCAAAACTTCGGCCACTGCTCCACCTAAACCGCCTACCACCGTAGCTTCTTCGGCCGTAACTACTGCTCCAGTTTTTTTCACCGACTGTACAATAGTAGCTACATCAAGTGGTTTAATGGTAGTTGAATCAATTACTTCCACGCTCACTTTACCTTCTAACTGATGTGCTGCTTGTAAAGCCTCGTAAACCATGATACCGCAAGCTACGATAGTAACATCACTTCCTTCGTAAAACACTTCAGCTCGACCAATTTGAAATGGCGTTTCCGCAGTAGTAAACACGGGGGATGTATCACGCCCAAAGCGTAAATAAGTTAAGTGAGGTAAATTCAAAGTGGCTTCAGTAGCTTGTTGCACGCGCACGGCATCGCATGGCACTAACACAGTAGCTCCGGGAATAGCCCGCATTGTAGCGATATCTTCAATCGCCTGATGCGTGGCGCCATCTTCCCCCACGGTAACGCCCGCATGTGAACCCACTACTACACCGTGTAAATCATTGTAGCCAAAAGTAGTGCGAATTTGTTCCCAGCACCGGCCCGGTACAAACGCAGCAAATGATGCCATATACGGAATTTTTCCAGCCTCGGCTAACCCCGCTCCCACCGTAATTAAATTTTGTTCAGCCACACCCACTTCTACAAATCGTTGGGGATAACGCTCCTTAAAGGCTTGCAGCCGAACCGATTCGGTAAGATCGGCACACAATGCTACTACGCGTTCGTTTCGCTTCCCTAATTCCATCATGCCCTTACCAAAACCATCTCGCGTAGCCGCTTGCTTTAGAGTAGTTAAATCGAACAGGGTTGAGATTAAATTAGCTTGCTTGGATACTGACATAATTATTCCTGTTCAATTTTATCACGCATTGCTTGTAAATCTACTAAGGCCGTCTCTAAATCGGCCATGCTCGGTGCTTTACCATGCCAGGTATATTTTCCTTCCATGAAAGATACTCCTTTACCTGGAACCACATTAGCAATAATGATAGTTGGCTGACCCGTATACTGCCTAACTTGTTCGCAAGCTTGTAGAATAGCTGCCATATTGTGACCATCAATCTCTAGAACGCGCCAATGAAAAGCCTCGTACTTCGCTTGCATAGAATCCAGGGGTAATACATCTTCGGTATTGCCATCAATCTGAATACGATTACGATCCACAATTACAGTAAGATGATCTAATTTATTAGCCGCCGCAAACAATATCGCCTCCCAGGTATTACCTTCATTATGTTCTCCGTCGCTCGCAATGCACCACACATGCTGATTGGTGCCATTCATTTTAAAGGCCAACGCCATACCAGCGGCCTGAGAAATACCAGAACCTAACGGACCGCTACTGGTTTCAATCCCTGGTAGGGCGGTACGATGGGGATGCCCTTGTAGGCGCGAACCAAATTTACGTAGCGTTATTAATTCTGCTGGATTAAAAAATCCAGCATGTGCCATAGTGGTATACAACACAGGGCAAATGTGACCATTCGATAATACAATTCGATCGCGTTCTGGCCAAGTAGGTTGTTGTGGGTTCAGTTTTGCTACGGCAAAAAAAAGTGCAGTAAAAATTTCAGCCATTCCTAAAGAACCGCCCGGATGGCCAGATGCAGCCGCAGTTAAAGCTCGCAACAGATCCATGCGAATATCCATAGCTTGAAGCCGCAGTTGCTTGAGCGTTAAGTTAGGCATGAGCAACGGTGCGTAACACTTCAATCGCCTTACTTAAATCCGTGGCTTTAAACAAAAAACTATTGGCACACAAAACAGTAGCGCCCGCTTTGATAATACTATCTTTAGTAGTACCGTTCACTCCCCCATCAACCATAATGGATAACTCGGGTTTAAGCGCATGCAAGTAAACAATTTTATTCAGAACATCGGCATTAAAAGCCTGGGTAGAAAATCCCGGTTCTACTCCCATGATTAAAACCGCAGTAAGTTGATCGAGATATGCTGTTACTGCATAAGTAGGAGTATGTGGATTAATCGCAACCACAGCTTGTTTTCCTAGTTGCTTAATTAATTTAATTTCTTCGGCTAAATTATTGCTGGCCTCATAATGGATAATCATGCTTTCCACTTGTGGAAACGCCCACTTCTTGAGATAAAATAAGGGATTTTTAATCATGAGATGTAGCGACACCGTAACGTGATCCCACTGTAAATCGGCTAATACTTCCGGTTCATTTACCGTGGTATTTGGCACGAACTCACCATCCATTACATCGAGATGAATGGTTTTACAATACGGCTTCACTACATTCACTTTATGTTGAATCTCCGCAACAGTGTGTTCTAAAATGGCAGGATAAACATTAATCATGTTGGGTAATTTTATTAATTCTACGCTGATGACGCGACTCCCCAGAGAATGGAGTTTGCAACCATTGTTGAAGCATAGTTTTAGCAGTGGCTTCATCTAACCAATCGCCAGATAAACCAATAACATTAGCGTCATTATGTTCTCGTGAATGTAGCGCTCCTACTAAATTAACTGGGGCAACAGCCCGGACACCTCGAATTTTATTAGCGGCAATCACCATACCAGCCGCCGATCGACAGACTAATACTCCTTTGGATTGTTGTGGATCTTGTCCAACGGCTTCGGCCACAGGAAAAGCAAAATCTGGATAATCATCCTCGGCATCAAAATGATCCGCCCCTTTATCTTGATAAGGTATTCCCCAATCGGTTAACCAATTTTTAATACGTTCTTTTAATTGAAATCCGCCGTGATCGGCTCCTAAATACACCATGAAGATAGTATAACACAATTTACTGACTAAGGTAAGCCTGAATCATCTGTTCCCACTCAGCTAACGAATAGACTCCTTCTAATTTAACCCCATTCACAAACCAAGTAGGAGTACGGGTTACTCCGGCTAACACACCTGCATCAAAATCCGCTTGTATTTCAGAGGCGTACTTTTTTGTAGATAAACAGCTGTCAAACTGACTAGTATTCAACTGTAATTGCTGAGCTAAACTTTGATAAAATCCTGTTTGAGTAAAACGATCTTGTTGGTCAAACAACGCATGATGATATTGCCAGAACTTACCTTGTTCGTTGGCACAATTAGCGGCCAATCCTGCCTCGAGAGCCTGAGGATGTAGCGTAGTTAAAGGAAAATCACGATACACAAATACAAGTTGGTTAGGATATTTTTGCAATAATTGCTGAATAATAGGATAAGCTTCGGCACAATAAGGACACTGAAAATCCTCGAAGGCAATAATGGTTACCGGAGCATTAACCGCACCAATAGCAGGATCATCATCGCGTGTAGCTGGTATGATCTCCAAATTTGTAGCACTATTACTATGATTACTATCTATAGGTTGGCTACGCCACCAAGCCACACCCATGATCATTAGCCCTGCCACGCCACAAGCTAACAATAATCCCATAATAAATTTTTCGGCTTTCATACATAACAGTATACAGAAAAGCGTGGCTTTTGACCACGCTCTCTAGTTTAGCAGCTGCAGGATCCGCCGCAGCAATCTCCACCTAATTTCATATCATGTGCGGTTAATGATTAATTAGATAAAGATGATAGCATACGATCATGAGCTTGTCTAGTACCGATAATTAAAAATTATGACTATCTTTTTGTGAACCTATTACAAATCCAAAGTACTTGGTCAAAATATGAACAACTTTCTTACTAAAAGCAGATTTGGGCATAGTTCAAAACTAAAGTGGCAACACAAGCTGAATGAAAGGACTATCTTCTAAGTAGAAGAGAACATTAAAACCCTACGTAGTCAATCTCTTCTATTAATTGAACTCCCGTTTTATCTCGAACTTGTTGTTTGATATAAGAAATCAACTGTACTACGTCATCGGCTGTAGCATTGCCAGTATTTAAAATAAAATTGGCATGCTTAGTGGATACTTTCGCACCACCAATTTGATACCCTTTCAATCCTAAATCATCAATCAATGTTGCAGCATGATGCGGCAACGGATTGCGGAAAGCACAGCCAGCACAGGCTTCTCTCACCTCTTGTTCGGCACTTTTTAGTTTGGCTAGCTCAAGCATGGTTTGGCGTAATTCCGCTTTATTCCCTGGTTGCAGATTAAACACCGCTTGCAAAATTACCCACGACTCATGTTTAAATCGACTATCACGATAACCAAACTGGCACTCAGCCGCCGTAAAAATGTGCTCTTGGCCAGCATAATCACACACCACTACTGTATCAAGCACTTGGCTAATCTCCGAGCCGCGACACCCTAGATTAGCCCACACCGCTCCCCCAATAGTGGCCGGAACACCCGTAGCAAACTCTAAACCACTGTAGCCTTGCTGAATACAATAACGCATAGCGCCGCCAATTAGCATCCCCGCGCCAACGGTTAATTTCTCTGCAATTATAGCAATATCGTTCAATTCCAATTTAATCACTAGGCCATTAAACCCTTGATCACTCACTAATACATTGCTACCGCCGCCTAAAATACAAACCGCTAAATGATTCTGCTGAGCTTGTTGCAAAGCCTCTATCACCTCAGTT
>CAZZNZ010000040.1:0-6412 GCA_964655875.1 uncultured Gammaproteobacteria bacterium
TATTCGCAGTTTCACCTGGATTATCAAGATTAAAATCGAGAGTAACATGATCTTGATCGGCTAGTTGTTCTAAGCGAGAGATAAAATTGATTGGATTATTTTTACTAACATACGCCTGTTGTAATTGATTAAGAGTTTGATTAATTGCCTGCGCATGCTTTTGATTATCAATCGCTTGTTGTAAGCTAAGCGCATCGGCTTGTATCTGTTGTTCAGCAATAGCGATATTGGTTTGAGTCGAGGTTAATTTAGATTGTGCTGGCCAGATCACACCAAAGATACAGATGCATACTATCACGGTAGTTAGACTGATTAAAATAATCATTTTATTACGATAATTGAAGTCCAGTTTCATAAGGCAGGGGTTAAAGTGACTGTGAATTTAAATGGAATATCTGTTTTTTGTGTAAAATCCTTTAGCGGAAATTTAACATTAGTCCAATCTGATTGATTGTTAACGATTTGAGATAATGCTAATAATTGTTCACGATCACTGGCTACGCCACTTACTTCTAAAGTATTAGATTCATAATTAATGCTAGCATTTGATAGTGTAATACCACTAGGTAAAGTAGTAATGAGTTGGTGTAATACTGGCAAAGGTTGGCGAAATGCCGTTTGAATTTCAGCTAAATCTCTAGACAAATTAGCAATGTCAGCTAATTGATTAGTTGTTGTACTTTGATCTGGTTTTTTTACTAATGTGCTATGTGTGTATAAGTTTTGTAATACGATATTAGATATAAACCAACTGATACCCATTGCACTACTTAATAGTAGACTACAGCTGATTACTAGCCAACAACAGTGTTGTACAAACTGATACAGTTGAGCTTGTTCAATATTTGTTTTTTTTTCAGGAGGCAAGAGGTTTAACATACTATCTACTATATTAGGGCTAATCCAATTGCTGTACTAAAACCAAGAGGATTAGGTATTTTTTTATTTATTCGAACGGATCGTAGCGTTTGTAACGGATTACCTAAACTAGTGGGTACCTGGCTAATGGTTTTAATAAATTCGCTAACATTAGGTAAATGAGCTCCACTACCACACAGTATAATTTGCTGTAATGAATCAATTTTAGCATAATGGTCTTGATAGTAGCGCAACATTTGTTCTACAGCACCTTGTAAGTGAGTTTGGCTCAAGCCTTGGGCATCGATTACGGATGGATAGCTTGTGGTAAAATAGACTGCTCCTTCAAGGTAAAAAACAACTGTGCTGCGTGCTAACCCTAAATCAATAATCATAACGCCGCCATTATTGTGATCTGGGCATAATGCTCGTGTCAACGCATGAGCTTCTACATATAATCCAATTGGCTTATATTCAGCTGCTTCTAAGACAGTGAGGTAGCGATCAATAAAATCTTTTCGTCCAGCCGCAATTGTAACGGTTTGGTAGCGATCATTAGTATATAGATCATAATACATTTCATCTTCTTGAAATGGAATACTGCGAATAGCTTCTTTTTTTATTTCTTCTGTCGTGGCATTATTAAATGCTAAGGTGGTCATAAAACTATGTTGTTCAGGTAAGCCAATGCGCACCGTGTGGTTACGTAGCTTACTGCCTACCACATGCTTCATGAGTTGTTTTAGGGCTGCAATTAGTGGTTGTGGTTGCTGAATCGTTCCAGTTGTAATAATGCCAGGCTGTAGCTCTACTTCACCAAAAGCACGTAATTCTGGTTTACGATAACCATAACGTAATGCCGCTAAACGTAATTTATAATCACTAATATCAATGCCAATGGTTGATAAATAATGTGGTAAAATCATGGATTAATTATTCGGAATTTCTTCCCAGGATATTAAATTATATTCATCTTGAGTAGGAAAAAATGGTGGCGGAGAATATTCAAGTGCTGAATCATAGTTAATTGTAGATGTAGTATAGCCAGATGTAATCTTGTCAGAAGAATTTACCCATGTCCAGGTCCAAACTAAATTTGTAATTAATGTACCATAGCTATCAATTTCCTGTTTTACCGCATGATCTTTACTAGTAGATGAACTATAGTAATAGCGAACAATATGGCCTTTTTGAGCTAGCATGGCGGCATCAATTGTGAGTTTTGTGGGTGAGTATAGTGGTACTAAAATATCTTGCTGAGCAATTAAACCTAATACTGATCCACTAGTGCGATCGGGAAAGTATTGAATGTTATCATGAATAATAATATCGTATGTTACAGTGCCATCATCTGGTAAATGTGCCGCGGCTAAAGTTACTCTACCATTTACATCACCCGATACCCAGGTTTGATCTTCCACGAAAATAATTCCATTACTTGGTATAGGGATATTTTGATAACCTACAATAGGTGAATCTGTCTTAATGTCGTTCGATTCGGTGACCCAATTTGTGCCATCATAACCTGTAACGGCTTTATGCATTTTTGTAACCAGATTTACGGTTAATGTGGCATTAGCAGCAAACACAATATGATAACCAAAGGCGCTGGATTTAGGAAGATATAATCCGCCGTTCTGAGCGGCTATTTTCATTGTTTCAAAATCCAGTGTAATGGCGTTAAAATCCACAGCATCAGCTATAGGAAAATCCCATAATGCCGGGTCTTCTCCTGCGCCCCAGATGCCAGGTTGAGTTTCATTATTACAGCCGTGTTCTGGACCACAAATGTATGTTTCTTTCACTGTAGTGATTAAAGAATCACCAATGCCATCCATTCGAATGCCCCCATTAGAATGTAAGCGGCCATGCACAGATTCGTTAACGCCAAACCAAACATTAGAATTTGTGAGGACAGCAAATTTGGCATAAGATGGATTGCCATAGCGTACGCGTACAGTACGTTTTTGGTTAGATGACAAGATAGAAGTTCCTACAGAGGTTAGTGTAATAATCGAAGAGCCTGGATCTGGGGGCGTAACCGTTACAGTATAGTGTCCAACGGCATTACCATTATTATCTGTGTAGTCTTGATTGACGCCTGAATAATCATTTGGATTATGTGCTAATATCCAGCGATAATAATGAATTCCAGCTTCTGCAGCTTGAAAGGCTTGTTCTGAAGCTACAGCATTTTGACTAGAACGTTGTTCAGTGATTAATAAACTAATTATAGCTCCAATACCCATGATGGCTAAGCTGCCAAAGATGAGAATTAATACAACCATGCTACCGCGTTTCGATGCATTCATAGGCTTGGTTTTAAATTACGTAATTGTACATACGTTTCTGTAGAATAATTGGGTAGTTTTAGTTGAATTTTAATTAATGTTACATCTTTTAAGTTAATTGGGCTAGTTAATTGGGTGTTGCTCGCATTATAATATGAAAATAAAGGCGTTCCTGTTTGTTCGTTAACAACTTGATTGGCCAAAGTGGTAACAATACCGTTAGTGGAAAGATATTGTGAAGGAGTGCCGCTAGGATTAATCACAGTGCGTTTGAGCACAGAGTTAGTAATAGCATATTGTACTTGTTCGGCAGCGGCATCTTTATCAATATCGGAATAGAAAATAATTTGATAGGGGTTGGCAGTGGTAATGGCATATCCTCCGTCGTCACCGTCCGATATCTCACGAAGTTGATGCATCATTATGATTAAACTCTTACGACTATCAATTTGGTTAGCAGATGCATTGGTAAAATAACTTCCCAAGCGTGTACTTCCATTAATAAATTCCATAATCACTAGTATAAGAATAGCCGAAATGCTTAACGCAATGATGGTTTCAACTAAAGTAAACCCACGTGTATTATATGGCCAGAGCAATGGTTTCATAGGTATGTTGTGTAAATGTATTGGTGGTAGTGTAGGATTGATAACCGTCTAGTGTAACGGTAATTTGATAGATAGTGGCAATGGCCAAATCGGTAAAAAAAACTTGTCCGGCTGTGTTAGTAATTAGTGTTCGATCATCGCTTAAATTCATGGTGGCTATATGTACATTGGCATTCGGTAAAATTTCTCCACCAGCATTGGTAATAGTAAATAACGCCGTAGGCGGAGTAGCAGTAGCAAGCTGTAAGTTTATAGTAGTGTTGCTATTAGGCAAAGCGGTGTAAGGTAATGAGACATCATTACCAGCTAACACATAGCTACTGGTAACTGGCAAAGTAATATGAAATGTATCAGTTTCAAAATTCGTTTCTTGATAATCACCGTTATTATTCGTTTGAATGGTTTTGTTGTATTTATAAATTGGCTCGCCGGAGCCATTGTTACCAATAGTTGTTTCACCATGGATATCAAAACTGGTGTTGATTGGGACACCGGTAGTATAGTCGGTAGCATGAATAGTTAACGAGGTAGCAACTGGAGCAATTTCAAAATATTGAGTAGTGATTTCACCGGTAATCACATTCAAATCAGCTGGATTAGGATTGGGGTTATTCACCGGATCGGTTGCATAGGTTTGAGCCGAATGATATCCCGGCTTACTCACCACTACATGATACGCTTCAATACCTGGAGGAGCTCCAGCTAAAATAAAAATGCCATCACTATTGGTTTTTTTTGTAATGGATACAGCAGGGGTGGTAGTAGGAGCAGTAATAGTAACAGTGGCATTAGCCAATGGGGTACTAGGAATTGTCGATGGATCATACACTTCAATGTATAATGTACCGCCGGTGGTATTGGTTTCAATGCCATTGGGAGCGATAGTAGTGGTTAGAGATATTGCACTTAGTTCTGCGCCCGTTTTCCACGACACAGTTACTGTAGCTTTTTTATAGTCAATATTTAACAAATCAGTTGGAGCTAAATAATCATAACTGTCATCAACATAAATCACATCGGTTTCCACAGTATAATTAAGATTGTCCAGGGAGCGGGTTTGGGTTTGAGCTAAGCTACCCGTAGGAATGCCTCCACTAGTACCTACTTCATTGTAAGGTAGGTTACGAATAAATTCGATTTGTTCGTTGGCTAGCGTAACGGCAGTTAAACGTGTTTTAGCAGCATAGACTAATTTTGCACCACTATTCAGTAACGATAATATTGCTGTTACGATTAATCCAACAAACACAATCGCTAACACTATTTCTAGCACGCTACTACCTCTGTGATTAGATTTCATTAACCAAACCATAAATTGGCATAATTACAGCAACAGCTAAAAATCCAACACCCGCACCAATAACAATCATTAATACAGGTTCGATAATAGTAGTTAAGCTATTCATAGTACTATCCACTTCTTCTTCATAAAATGTAGCAATATCTGCAGTCATTTGTTCTAACGAGCCGGATGTTTCACCAACATTAATCATGTGCGCGATGACTGGATCAAATAAATCTGGTCGTTGATTTAGCAAACTATAAATGCTATTACCTTTAGATAAATGGTCTGTAGCTTGCTCCAAAAATGTACGATAAACTAAATTACCTAAGGTTTGGGTAACAATTTGAAAGCTACGAACAATGGAAATATCGGTAACAATTAATGAATTTAACAACCGTGTAATTTTTGCAACATTAATTTTTTTAATGATAGGTCCAATAACTGGAAGGCGCAGCATCACTACCGCTAATCCATAGCGACCAGCGGGAGTACGCCAAACGATTATTCCTATCACAACTAATCCTACGGCGGCCGCAGCTACAATTAAACCGTTATTTAAGACAAAATTACTGATAGCCAAAATAATACGAGTAGGTAACGGCAAATTTTCTGGATTGGCGTATAATGCTAAAATTTTAGGAACTACATAAATAAACATGAATGTACCAGCACCAATCATAGCTACAATAATGATACATGGATACATCAGGGCCTGTAGCACTTTACGGCGCAATCCATAGGATTTACGCAATTGAATGGCCAGTTGATGCAAGGTGGTTTCTAAATTACCACTAGTTTCACCAGCGGCAATCATTTTTACAAATAGATCATCAAATATTAATGGGTGTTTAGCTAAAGCAGTGGCAAAACTTTCTCCCTTAATAATATCTTGTTGTAATTGAGCCAAGGTGGTGCGCAATAGTTTATTTTTAGATTGTTCTTGTAAAGCTTTTAATGCATCAGCCAGTGAAAACCCTGTTTTTAACATTAAGGCTAAATTTTGGATGAAAAAGATTTTTTCAACCATCGGTACCTTTTGTATTGTGAATTGTAGTTTCATAAAAATTATTCTTTAGTTACGCGTAAAATTTCTTCAATGCTAGTTAAGCCATGCTTAGCTTTTGCAAAACCATCTTGCGCAATGGTAATCATACCTTCTTTTATTGCTAAATCAAATAATTCTTCTTTAGATGTTTGATGTAAAATGGCTTGACTAATGGCCGGAGTTACTTCTAGCATTTCATAAATACCAATTCGACCATGATAACCAGTATCATTACATGTAGCACAGCCAACGCCACGGAAAAAATTTAATTCAGTGAGTGTTTCAATGTTACTGGCCTCTATCTCACCTAATTTTATTAAGCCAT
>CAZZNZ010000041.1:0-6409 GCA_964655875.1 uncultured Gammaproteobacteria bacterium
GATCGTCTTAAAACCATCACTCTCACTGACGTAAAATTAGAATATGTGTTTGATGATTTAAACCAAACGATTGAACCGTACTATATATTTTTTGGTAACGGGATAGATGCCAATGATAAGTATCATGATAGTATTCGATTGTACGTTGCAGCTTCAGAGAAGGCCGTGGAGTTGAGAAGTCCTTATCGACAGTAACCTTCGCTCTAACAAGTACCTAAGGATTTAGGAGCAAGCACTAGGAGTAGAAGTATACATTTGTGCGCTCTTTCCATTTTTTCTCCAGTTCCGTCCGGGGATCATGGGTGTGAAATTTTAAGAGGGTATCTGATAATAACACTATTTGCTCCGGCTGGGCGTTTAATGTTTTTAATTTAGCAGGTAAAATATTCAGCTGTAGTTTTTTTAGCAACTGTTCCCAACTGAATACACTCAAAATCATCTGACTGAAGCGTTGTAGCCAAGTTTGTTGAATTGAACGCTCAGGGTGTACTATGGGTACAAGATGATTAGGTAGTAGTATCTTTAACCAGGTATTGGCAGAAAACAATTTCATTGTTAGATGATCCGGGTCATATACAGGGTATACTTGACTGAGCCAGTAAGCTTGATGAGCATCTTGATGATTGCGAGATAACTTGGTTAACTCTAGCGCATCGGAGGTAACATAAAAACTTAAACATAACGTATCTTTAGTATAGCCAGGTCGTGGCCGTAATCGTAATAATTTAGCTAATACAGTAGTAAAGAATCGAGTAGACCAAATTTTACCAGGCGTGGTAATGATTAATAAATCGATATCGCTGTTTTCCGTAGCATTATAATAGGCTAATGAATTGACGATGAAAATAGCTTGTATGCCCGGCAGATAAGTAAGTAGTTGAATATAAGGCAAGCGTTTTTTAAATTTACGCTCACTCTCTAAGTAGCGATTGGATCTTACAGTAACTAATTGAGTTCGATCGTGAAACATTACCAAACCTTGTTGTATTTGTAACTGCGGTAGATGAGCTATGGCCGCAGTAATTTGTTCAACAGTACTATCAGAGGGTGCTTGCCAAAGATAGTGTTGCAGTTCGGTTAGTGTTAGCGGATAATCAAATAGATCGAAGTAAGCTAGCGTAGTAATGATTGAACGCTGTAACGGCGTCATTTTAGCAGTGGCTTGAGGAATTTACCTGTATAAGAGCGTGATGCTCGTACAACTTCAGGGGGCGTACCAACGGCTAAAATTTGACCGCCTTGATCACCCCCTTCTGGACCAAGATCAATTAACCAATCGGCAGATTTTACTACATCTAAATTATGTTCAATAACTAATACGCTATTTCCTTTATCTACTAATTTATCTAGCACTACTAGTAATTGTTTTACATCTGCAAAATGCAAACCGGTAGTGGGTTCATCTAAAATATATAGCGTCTTGCCAGTAGCGCGACGAGATAATTCAGTGGCTAGTTTTACGCGCTGGGCTTCTCCTCCGGATAATGTAGTAGCATTTTGACCAAGTTGAATATAGCCTAAGCCCACATCAAACAAGGTTTGGAGTTTTTCATGAATTGCAGGAATGTGTTGAAAGAAACTAAATGCTTCTTCTATGGTCATAGCTAAGACATCGGCGATGGTTTTGCCTTTATAGTGAATTTCTAAAGCTTGTTGATTATAGCGTTGACCACGGCACTCTTCACATTGCACATAGACATCGGGTAATAATTGCATCTCGATGCGTTGCACTCCATCACCTTGACAGGCTTCACATCGGCCACCCTTTACATTAAAGGAGAATCGTCCGGCTTTATAACCACGCATTTTAGCTTCAGGTACTTGTGTGAAAATATCACGAATATAGGTAAACACACCGGTATAGGTAGCGGGATTAGAACGCGGAGTGCGACCAATGGGAGATTGATCGATATGAATTACCTTATCCAGGTGTTCTAAACCATGAATGGCTTTATGTTTTCCGGGGTAATCTTTAGCATTATAAAAGTGTTGACTTAAGGCTTTGGCTAAAATGTCAATAATCAAAGTGGATTTACCTGAGCCTGATACACCAGTAACACATACTAATTCACCTAACGGAATTTTTACGCTCACTTGTTGTAAATTAAATTCTTCGGCTTCAACAATTTCTAAAAATTTACCATTACCTTTACGATATTTTTTTGGGAGCGGAATACTATCTTGACCAGTCATAAATTTAGCGGTGAGTGATTGTTTGGCTTTAACTAAATCTTTTGGGATGCAAGCCGCCACTACTTCGCCTCCGTGCTTACCAGCTCCAGGGCCGATATCAATAACATAATCAGCCGCGGCAATAGTGTCGGCATCGTGTTCTACTACTACTACAGTGTTACCTAAATCGCGCAAGGCCTTAAGAGTTTCAATTAAGCGGGCATTATCCCGCTGATGCAATCCAATCGACGGCTCGTCTAAAATATAAATCACACCGGTTAAGGCAGAGCCAATTTGGGTAGCTAAGCGAATACGCTGGGCTTCACCACCCGATAAACTTATAGCGGAGCGATTGAGTGTAAGATAATCCAATCCCACATTATGTAAAAACAGAATGCGCTCTTTAATTTCTTTTAGAATAATTTTAGCAATAGTTTGTTCACGAGTAGTTAATTTCAAATGATCAAAATAGGTTTGTAATTCTCGGACACTCAAGCTAGTTACTTCCGTAATGTTTTTATCTTGAATGGTGACTCCTAAAGCCACTGAATTTAGCCGTCTACCTTGGCAATCAGGACAAGAAGAAATACGCATATAACGTTCAATCTCAGCACGCATATAATCGGATTCAGTTTCTTTATAGCGTCGTTCTAAGTTAGGAATGACGCCTTCATAATCTGCCAAAAAGGCTTTAATTTTTCCGTGCGTGAACGGACTATTAATATCGTATTGTTCACCAGGAGTACCGTACAATACTACTTGTAGCGCTTTGGAGGATAAGTGTTTTACTGGATCGGTTAAAGAAAAATGATGTTTTTGTGCTACGGCTTCCAAGATACGTGTCATCCAACTTTGATTTGATGAAGTGCGCGACCATGGTCGAATGGCGCCTTCGGCAATGGATAAACGGCGATTGGGGATAATCAAATCAGGATCTACTTCTAGTTTTGTACCTAAGCCAGTGCAGGTGCTGCAGGCGCCATGAGGACTGTTAAAGGAAAAACTGCGTGGTTCTAATTCCTCAATATTAAATTGACATTGGGTACAAGCGTAATGTTCCGAAAATAGCTGATCTTCTTCTTTAGTAGTATTGTGAATTAACACTAAACCATTGGCGAGCTCTAAAGCGGTTTCTAGTGATTCCACCAGCCGTTCTTTATCCAACTCTTTATGAATGGTAAGTCGATCGATTACGATATCGATGCGATGTTTTTTCTTTTTATCGAGTTCTAAATCTTCCGCTTCTTCAATTGACATGATTTGCCCATCAATGCGCACCCGTATATAACCAGCCTTACGAGCTTCGGTAATCACAGCTTTGTGTTCACCCTTTTTATCGCGAATAATCGGGGCTACAATTAGAAAATTTGTGTCTATGGGTAAATGTAAAATTTGATCAATAATCTGATTTACCGTCTGCTTTACTACTGGTGTGTTATCATTAGGGCAGTGAGCAATGCCAATGCGAGCATACAATAAGCGTAAGTAATCATAAATTTCGGTTACCGTACCCACTGTGGAGCGAGGATTATGCGAGGTAGTTTTTTGATCAATTGAAATAGCGGGGGATAAGCCATCAATTCGATCGACATCTGGTTTATCCATTAAACCCAAAAATTGGCGAGCATAAGCCGATAAACTTTCTACATAGCGGCGCTGACCTTCGGCATAAATGGTATCGAAAGCCAAGGAGGATTTACCAGATCCAGATAAGCCTGTAATGACCACTAATTTATTCCTAGGGATATCTACAGAGATATTTTTTAAATTATGGACGCGAGCGCCACGAATAGCAATGACTGGTTCCATGCATTTATAATGAAAAATTTTAACCCAGGTAGTATAGGAGGATGTTGTAGTTAGGTCAAGAGCTACAGAGGATAAGATCAGGCCTCGTTTCTATAAGTACTATGGTATAGTATAGCTATGTCGGCGGCTTATATTACCCAACGTCTCAAAGAATTACCACGCACTCCTGGTGTTTATATGTATAAGAATCGGCAAGGGAATGTATTGTATGTGGGAAAAGCTAAAGCGTTGCATAAACGGGTGCCAAGCTATTTTCGAGCCCAGGCAGATTTAAGTGAAGCTAAGCAAATTATGCTTGGCCAGATTACCACTATTGATTGGATTCAAACCAAAACCGAAGCGGATGCCTTAATATTGGAAGACAGGTTAATTAAAGATTATCAGCCACGTTTTAATATTTTAGCCAAAGATGATAAACATTTTTTATATATTCATATTACGGCCGAACAGTTTCCTCGTGTCTTAGCTGTGCGCCGACCCGATTTACGGAGCGGAGGCACATTTTATGGGCCGTATCCGTTTGCTCGTAGTTTACGGGAAGTCATTCGATTGTTGCATCATATTTTTCCGTTTCGTACTTGCGCTCAGTTGCCGCGTAAGGCTTGTTTAGAATACTATTTAGGCAATTGTCGAGCACCGTGTATTAGTAAAATTTCGGTGACAGAGTATCGCTTTATGATGCAACAGCTGATTGATGTGTTTGAGGGTAAGTTAGCTACGGTGAAACAGGTATTAGAGCAGCGTATGGCCGTGGCGGCCGAGCATCAACATTTTGAGGTAGCAGCGCGAGCTCGAGATCAATTAAAGGCCTTGCAACAATTACAACTGCTACGTAAAACCCCACAACATTATTTAGCTGAGTATTATCAATCTACCAATTTAGATCCACAACGGGGGTTAAGAAATTTAGCGACGGCCTTACAATTGCCCAAACCACCACATCGAATAGAGGTATATGATATCTCCAATGTGCAAGGAGCTTATAGCGTTGGTTCCATGATTGTATTTATTCATGGGTTGCCGGATACAAGCGAATACCGGAGGTTTAAAATTAAAACGGTAGTGGGGCCAGATGATTTTAAAAGTTTAGCCGAGGTAATTCAACGGCGGTTGCGGCGCAATTGGCCATTACCAAATTTGGTAATCATGGATGGAGGGAAGGGGCAACTTAGCGCAGTAGCTGAACTATGGCAAGCCGCTAAAGTACCAGTGGTAGGATTAGCTAAAAAGCGGGAAGAAATTTTTTTTCCAAACAACCCAATTCCACTTACATTATCTGCGGGTAGCCAGGAATTATTTTTGGTACAGCGGATGCGCGATGAAGCGCATCGGTTTGCGATTACGTATTATCGCTTGTTGCATCAGCGAGCGATGCGAGGAAGCAGCATTGCTTAGCTACTCGCTACGCAACTGGAGCGTCTTGGATTTCAGCTAGATCATCTACGCCTAAGCCAGCTTGAATCAGTTCAGCATCGGATATGTGCATAGTATCTTTACCGTGCGCTATGATTACGCCGTTACCATCTGGCGCACGATACACACGAGTAGTGTTGTCTAAAAATACTTGGCGAGGCGGAGGCTCAATGGCTTTAATGGCAGTAACAATTTTTTGTTCAGCTGGTGATGATGTTGGTAAGGTGGGCTGTGGAATTACAGCAGTAGGGAGTGAAGTAGGTTTTGATTCTAGCGTTAGTTTCGGTACAGACGGTATTTGTGGCAAAGGAGGAATAGGGCGTAACGGGGCTACGGGAGGTTGAATTGGCGTAACAGCCGATTTAGGAGCTGGTTGATTATCTTCTGTTAAAGCTTTTAACCAACCTTCCTGAGCAATAGCTGCGGCGCTACTAGGATCACGGGTAATTTGGTTACGGCTTTCCGCAATGCGTTTAATGAATTGGTTCAGCTGATCTTCGCGTTGTTCAATTGATTTAGCTTTATCTACTAAAGTTTTAATTTCATCTAAGGCCGAAGTTTCCTGATGATTAATTCGGTGCATTTCGGCGGCTAACGCTTGCTCGGCTTGATGTAGTTTATCTAAAGTTTCGCCAATAACATCAATAGAATGATTTGTGTTGTTTGACGGTGGGTTAAAGAGGGCAGATTGATTAGTAAAACTAGCTGTGGTAGTTTGTTCAGCTGGGCGGTGTACGGAGGCTAGAGGATTAAAATGATTAGCGTTTGTTTCGGTATCACTGGTAGAGGTGTCTAGTGAAAATATAATCTTTGGTCCAGCGGGAGGTGTGGTCATAGTTGATTCAAATCAGGATTTGGTAAGCTTTCTAGCATAAATTTTAATTAAAAATAAGTTTAACTAGAATCATTATGTTGCTTTTTTATGATTTTGTCAACCGTTTTAGCGAAAATTTAAGATTAAAAAATACCCCAGGAAACCATAGTGTCGCGATAAATCGCAGACAGTTTCCTGGGG
>CAZZNZ010000042.1:0-6197 GCA_964655875.1 uncultured Gammaproteobacteria bacterium
ATATATAATCACCAAAATCACTTTGAGTAGTTACCTGATAACTTCTTCCGGTAGGCTGTAATTTTTTATCCAGTTCCTGAATAGTAATAGTTGATCCTGTAATAAATGGGCCTTTCTGAATATATCCGGTGATATGACTGGCGGGACTTAACCATACAACACTAGCCATAGCTGCTGTAACCGCTCCAACGCTTGTAATGCTCCAAAGCCAACGCCATGATTTATGCGTCGGCATAGTTACATGGCGTTGCGCTAATACTTCAGCTCGAGCACGTAACCGTTGGGATAAATTTGTTACAAACGCTGCATCTGGCTCTACCGTAGATTTAGCCGACCGCAACGCCTGTTCTGAATTCAATTTTGAGTTAGCTGACATATAACGTAGTATAAAGTTGTTTGAATTTTTTTAAAGCCCGTGAATAGCGCGCCCGCGCAGTTACACTATTACACTGCATAATTTGGGCAATTTCCGTATAGGCTTTATCTTGCCACAATCGCAACGTTAAGATTTCTTGATCCGCTACCGATAATTGTTGCAGTACTTGTTTTACTCGCTGGTGTTGATAGTCTTGATCAATGAACATATGCACGGCTGGTTGCGCATCAGGTAATTCTACATCTTCCAAATTCACTGCCTCGCGATCTTTGCGATAATAATCAATCACCGCATTACGAGCAATTTGATATAACCACGACGAAAACCGAGCTCCTGTCTGATATCGAAAATTACTAATGTGCTCTAGCACTTGCATAAACACTTGCGATGTTAAATCTTCTGCCACTTCTTTTATATTCACTTTATAATAAATAAAACGATACACCTCATTTACAAAAGCTTGATACAGTGCTTCAAATTGCTGTGAATCGGCTTGAGCTGCGCTCACTAGAGCTTGTTCCTCTGTACGTGTCATGCCTTCATTGTAGCAGATTTTTCTTCTATACCACTATAGATAACGTATTCATATAAAAAATGTGATATAAGTCTTTCTCGAGTTGTATAATTCAAGCTTTTAATTTATAACGAAAAGATAAGCATTGTCACATTTTCAACAATACTACGTTATAACATAATATCTAAATAATGAATAATTTATGAAAAAATATCACCATATTATTACAGCTAGCATGAGTTTACTGCTATTAGTTTTTAGCATTAAAACACAGGCGGCAGATTACTCCACGGATTTAGTAACCAAAGAATCCGGAGAATACACTTTAGATCTATCACAAGATAGTAATGCCGCTCCATTCGTCAAGCATCATATTACTAGTGCCACAAACTCTGGATTAACGCTTAAGCAAAACAATGGTGAATATTACTCCAGTGGTAAAATTACTTCTCGAGCTATCGATAAAAACCAATTTCGCTATTATGAAAGCGCTAGTATTACCGTTGACGCTGAGATACCCGATGGAACTGCCGTTGATCTATACTTACGAACAGTTGACTCCGATGGTTCTTATAGTGTACATGCTCGTTCTAGAAAATGGACCAAAGTAACTACTGGTGAAATCATTGCACTGGGGGCGTTTAATGATTTACAGCCATCGTACGAGGTAGCAAACAAGCTACGCTGGCGCGCTGTCTTATCTACTACTGATTCTACCGTTGCACCAGTATTACATAGTGTCACAATTAACTACTATAATGCCGCTCCAAGCAATCAACGTATTACTCTCTTACAAAACACTTTTGGTGTAAACAAGGCAGCCGATGAGCACATTAAAGTAACGATTTTTGGAGAAGATTTTCGACCTAATCAAGAACAGGTCTATTTAAAGAATTTATTTTCCGCTAGCTCTGTAACCTGGAAAGATAGCCACACCTTAATCGCTGAATTTCCAATTTCAACACTATCTGCTGGTACCTACACCGTAGCTGTACGTAATACCTATAGCGGTCGCATCGGCGTTACCGATGGTACGCCACTAAACGATTGGGAAGCGTATACAGGAACAGTTAACGTGCCGGCTGTTCGCTTAGTATTAAAGGGTGCTGCGCCAACAATCTCATCGTTATCCCCTACTACTATTTCGTATTTTAATGGTGGTACACTTACAATTCATGGACAAAACTTTGCTTATGGATCACATGTTGTAATTGGTGATACTACTCTAAACGATACCGCAATCACTGTAGTAAATTCATCTACGATCACTGTCGCACTCAGTTCTGGTACAATAGCCAGCTGGCCTCGTAATAAAGCCTTGGCCGTTACCGTTATTGGCCCAGATTATCAAACTGTATCGTACACTGGCGTAACAATAAAATAGCCTAGACTGAAATAAAAAGCCTGGGTCTTGACGGCTCCGGGCTTTTTGCCTATGATAATCAAGCTTAATTAGATATTCACTTTATTATGGCAGAAGAACAACCTAAAGATACCGTAGAAACCAAGCCTAAAGAACGCCCTGTTTGGCCAGAATTACGCCCAGGTTACACTGTTAAACTTGGCTTAACCCTTAAGGAAGGCAAGAAAGAACGTGTCCAGATTTACGAGGGCATAATTATTAAAATCTCCGGCTCTACCCCAGCTACCAAAACCATTACCGTCCGGAAAGAAGTAAAAGGCTTTGGAGTAGAGAAAATTATTCCACTTAGCATGCCAAGTTTAGCTAGTATTACGGTTATGAAGAAAGCTGCCGTTCGCCAAGCTAAATTGTACTACTTGCGCACTTCTAAGAAACGGTTGAAAGAGGAGCTTGTTAAATAGGCGCGGGTGGCGTAATTGGTAAACGCGCTACCTTGAGGTGGTAGTGCCCAAAAGGCGTGCAGGTTCAAGTCCTGTCCCGCGCACCATGGACGCTTAGCTCAGTTGGTTAGAGCGTCTCGTTTACACCGAGAAGGTCGCAGGTTCGAATCCTGCAGCGTCCACACACTATGACTCGTTTCTTAATTGGTATATTTCTCATCGGTTTGTCTGTATTATTTATACTGAAAACAGAGTGGTTTTTAGAATTTTTTGGCCGCATTGCCTGGGCTGAAGATAAGCTGGGTGGCGAGGGCGGCACTCGAATTTTTTATAAGCTCCTTGGTTTAGCGCTGATCATCTTGGCATTTATGATTATGTCTGGTAAGATATTCGGGATCCTTGATTGGATCTTTATCCGCAAGGGCCCCTAGCTCATTTGGTAGAGCGCCGCATTTGCACTGCGGAGGTGAGGAGTTCGAGCCTCCTGGGGTCCACCACCATTGAAACAATCCAAAGGATTGCCAAAGCCCTTAGTGTATCAATTGATGACCTTTTGAAAAAAATAGTTATGCCAAATAATTTACAAAAAAGGGGGAATATTTTGATTGGTAAAAGTGTTGTCATTCAGCGTAAGGGCGGTAATGGGGTGCATTCAAAAGATATTCCTAAAGATAGCTTGAAACATCCAGGGAATAATATACAAATTAAATTGAGAATGAAAACATTTAAAGTATTTAAGAGCATCCCGTTTTACACTCGCTTTTTTCAATAGCTAATGCCTTTTTCTCTTTACTGGCATACGTTGCATATAAAAGTAATTCAATGGTTTCAGTAAAAAAGGTATCAATTTTTACTCCAAGCGTGTATCTGGAGAGTTTCTCAATCTGTCGCAGTGACGTATGCCATGCAATATACGCTTCACTCAGTTTTTGTAGGATCGGTATGTCAGTATTAGCCATTTTGTTCATGTTTGAGGTATAAAAGTAATAAATTAGAATAGTTTATGTTTCGGTACTCTTTGGACGATATTATTTCAGTCCAGAATTTGCTTGCTGCATGGAACGAGTTTCTGCGTGGAAAGAGCAATAAACCCGATGTTCAATTATGATAACGTACTAACTGATTAAACTTTACAGCAGAGTATCGTAATATTTGTTTTTGGCATGCTGTGGATAAGTTTTATCTTCTAAATTTGCGAAATGCGCATAACAACCAACTCATGCTACATTTTTACACCCCAATAACATTCTCAATATTTCGGATAATTGTTCTAACATCATTTCTTCACGCCCTAACCAGGCATCAAGCTTTAGACGTATCTTCACACATTGCTGTACATGTTTTACTGCCGAATGAAATTGCAATAACTGCGCGCCATCAAATACCGCTACTTCTGCACCTAAAGCCGCCACTCCCAACAACTGACTAGGCATAATATAGCCTAATAATAAAGCTTTTTTGCAGAAATCGCTCTTAGCTATTGTAACTCTTCAATATCATCCGCCTGCCAATAATCTCCCTAGGATTCTAATACCGAAACTACTTCCACTAAACCATGTCCGTAGGCATTACCTTTAATGACTGCGGCAATTTTTGTTGCATAAGAAAGGTATCACTGAAAAATTTTATAATGATGTACAATCTTTTCCGAAAAATTGTACTATAAGATAGTGGTCTATACATCATGCATATAGTATATCGCTAAAAAATGATCTACGGGTAGCAATGCATGCATTGACATACAAAAATAAAACACTTTATAATTACTATAATAATAAAAAATTAATCCGAAAGGAGGTGAAATAAAAAATGGCTACGAAAAAAAAGAAGGTGGTAAAGAAAAAGAAGGTGGTAAAGAAAGCTAAAAAGAAAACCACCAAGAAAAAAGCTACCAAAAAAGTTGCGAAGAAAAAAACTGCTAAACGCAAAAAATAATTGAGCAGTTATTTAAAAAGATCCCGCTCTACGCGGGGTCTTTTTGCTATTTAAACTATTGCGGTGGCAATTGCCGAATTAATCTATCAAGCACAATGCTTATAGCATTTTCTTGTATAAACGATTTAAAAAAGTCTGTATCAATCTTCTGTATACCATATAAGCTATCTAAGTAATACAATTCTCCATCCCCCTCCACATTCTGTAACACTTTACCTCGTAATTTGCTAACTAACCCTGCTCGTAATTGTTGAAGATTTTGTTCACAGAGCAGAAATTGTAACTCGTCATTGCCATCACATGTTTGAAATAATATGGAAATGTCGTTATAAGATACTGGTGTAACACGAACACCGTCTGGATGCTGAGCAACATTCATGAGCGTAGACCAAAATGATTGTTCCGTAATTTCTTGGCGATAACCATTGTTTAGCCAATAATATTTATGCTTAGTTTTATAAAATCCATCGGGTAAATAACGCGTTACACGTGGTAAACCATCACCTGAATGCACTTTATATAATGCTCCGCCATGCTCAACACGCATAATCACTTGTTCAGACAATGCCATTAAAAAGCTATCACAATAATCATAGCTGCAATGCGCCTGCTTAATTTGTAAAAACGATGCTTCCGTTACCCCAATTGTGCCCACAGGTGGTTCTAATCGAAAACCGCCAGCTTGAGATGTAGCCGGCGCGCCAAATACAACTAAAGCCACCATTAAACTCAAAAACCTATACTTAAGTTGAAACATAAAATATACATTAATTATTTAATACTCGTACATCTCTGTTAAGTGCAGAGCAAACAAAATGTTACAGTTGTTGCAAAGCCTCTGCTTCAAGATAAATTTTTGATCCTAATAATAGCTGTTTATTTTCAGAGGCATCAATATATACTTCTACCACCTCATTACTTTGCTCCTCTTTAGCAAAAACATGATATAACGGTACAATCTGCATGTGCTGAAGCGGCTGCTGATTTGTATTCTCTATCTCTTTGAATACTAATTCATATTCTAAAGACATTTGTTGTACATCCAGCTTAATATCAGCATCATGTAGTTGTTTACCGTTAGTTACGAAAGTATTCTGTGAAACAATTTTTGAATAACGCATCACATCGGTTGATTGCCTAAATTGTTTAAAATCATTTACTAGTCGTTGATAGGCTTCATCCGGAGACACTACAGCAATACTAGTTGTATTTGTAACATTTGGAACAATCATTACCCCAATTAATGAAATTAATCGGCCATGACTAAGTGTAACGTGCCAACCATATGAACGATACGGTAGTTGATCCGTTAGGCTAACTGTAGAAAAAAGATCATATTCAGAAATGGGTTGTATAAAATCTAATCCAGATAATACTACGTTATTGGTACGTTGCTTAATCACAAAATCATTGCTGGATAACTTAGTAATTTCTGTAATATATCGTAAAGCTTGTGCCATACCATCTACTTCCGCTAAATCTGGAGATTGCGTAAAATCAAAAGCACCGTAACTGGTAATTTGTAAACATTGCTCCACTTTATTGTTCCATTGATGCACACTACTGCAA
>CAZZNZ010000043.1:0-5991 GCA_964655875.1 uncultured Gammaproteobacteria bacterium
CATTGCTACCTACGTTTTAGTTATTGCGCAGAATTAGACTGTATATTTACGTCAGTGACGTACCCTTGTCAGTCGTTCGGGCTAACATATTGCTATGTCGCCACGGTCTGAACCAAAATTGCTTTTGGCCTTTAACCGTAATTCGGGATTCACTTAAAAGTCACCTCTTAAGTGGGCAAAACTCTGTCGAGTTCACCATGGGGGTGCTCTACCGACTGAGCTACGACGACATGTATGGCTGTAATCCTTACCATGAATATCCTCCTCCTCCGCCAAAACCGCCACCAACCCCGCCAGCGCTATGCGTGTTTGAGTATGAAGCTGATCGAACACTACTCTGTGTATAGCTATTGAATTGGGATAGATCATGAGCAAACTGAGTTGCTAAAATTGCTCCGGTGTATCCACCATGATACCACTCTGGATTTTGAATAGTGATGTCTTTGAACTGATCTGCCCATTCTGTTTCTACGCCCAACGTAATGGCGTACGGTAAATATTCCATAAATTGTTTAGGATTTTTCTTAGGAGCGTTATGAAACTCGAAACGGTCTTTATCAGTAACCGATAAAAATAATTTGAACCCTAAAATATATTCTTTCATTTCTGCGCCCAGCTTTGTTTTAGCTGGCATCATCATACCAAAACCAAAAATGAAAACAGCACTGATAATAGCAGCTACAATATGTAAAATATCACCGTGAGTCAACGTTAATACTACTCCTCCTACCGCAACCGCAGCAATGCCAAATAATAAACGAAGGGTATTGGGGTTATTGCGATAGTACCTGTGCAACACTAATTGCTTGTACACTTCACTTTTTACGCTACTCAACCGTTTAGCAAAAGCCGTATCATTTTTTAAACTAGATAGTACTAAGCTATTTCCGTCCATAAAAAAAGCTTGGGCAAGCTGTTGTTCAATGCCAGCAGGAATCTCGGCGACTGGTTTAAGTAAATCTAACTGATAATCCTTAGTTGTGGTGAATAATTTTTTTTGTTCAATTTGAGTAATGGTAATATACCCTTGCTCAGCTAACCAAATAATACCTCCAGTAATATCCCGTAAATCGGCTGTAGCATCAATAATTGTACCCATAAGAGTGGGTAGGATATCTTTCGGCGGTTCATACTGAGCAATGACTGTACCCTTACCACGAGCATCACGGCCCCAAATGAACCAGATTATGATTAGTAGTGGTAATAATACTACAGGTAATAATACTGCCCAATTGTTTTGTAGCCACCACAGTACATTCTCTAACGCAGTAGGTTGTTCTATCGCTGTCACTGGAAAATGCACTAAGATAGTCATTCCTTGCCTACTAAACAGTTGGTCAGTAGTATTTCCCATTAATTCACCATTCGTGAATTGCATGGGACACTGCTCTGTACTATTCAAACTGCCTTGATAACAATAAAATTCTACTTGCTGTTCTAAAAATTGATCCGGAAATACAACACGCACAGTTCCAGACATAATTGAAATATTCCAATCATGCCCAATTAAATCCCAATACAATTCAGCAGATTTTACATCATAATTCAAAGCTCGATATACGAAATATGAAATCACCTATCGATGTGTATTCGCTATGGTTGTATTTGGATCGCCAATTTTAAAATCGGTATATTGACCATTCCGCTCCACTACAAATTGCTCCGGATTACCATCTCGTAATACCTGTTGCATTTCTAATGCGATAACCCTACGCCCATACCATGTAGATTGAGCGATGGGAATACTACGCACAATACCATGACGCACTGTATTACCGAAATCGTAATCAATTACTTCTGTAACCGTTGCACTGCCATCACGGTGCACTGTCACCGTCACGTCATATTGATCGATTTGTTCGGCGAATACTTGACGACTCCAACTAATAACACTCAAACAACACAGTACGGCTATCCACCGCCACCGCATCATACATTACTATCGTCTGTAACATCTGTTTTATCCATTACACCATCATTATCATGATCGTACATTGCTTTTACCATTTTTTCTTGAAGATCATCGATGCCATCATTATCATCATCGTTGTCATCTACATCTTTTAATCCATCATTATCATGATCACGACGCTCTACCTTTATTTCTTCAACATCTGCAATACCATCATTATCATCATCTAAATCCATCCCGTCTTTTAAGAAATCATTATCATGATTATGACGATACTTGCGATATTCCACACGATCTGGAATACCATCTTTATCTAAATCTTTACTATCATTTAAACCGGAATTTTGATCGTCTTCTACAAATTTCGATCGTTCAAACTCATCAACATAACCATCGTTATCATCATCTATATCGTCATCATTTTCAATACCGTCATCATCTATATCTATATCATCGTCATTCACCATGCCGTCATCATCTAAATCTTCCTGCCCTGAATCATCATCGGACGAATTAGTATTGGTATTAGAATTAGTATTGGTATTAGAATGAATATTAGTATTTACATTGTTGTCATCAGACGATGCATTGCTATTCTCATGACTATTTGTATCATCTATATTCTCATTACTGTTTGCATTGTTCTTATTGATGTTCGTATCATCATCCTCGCCGTTCCGTAAAACTGAGCTAGCATACACCGGTAACACTATTGTGCTCATTATGCTTACAACCATTAAATAACGCCCTAAAGAAATGTTCTCTTTCATAAATTTTGTGACTAATAATTATAACTACACACTAGGAGTATAGCACTATTCTACTTAGATCATCAAATGAATTACCGTAATTTGAATTTCTGAATTACCATTCCATCGATTCACCCCTAATTTACACACAAACTCAGCCTGTTGGCCAAGTGTTACTTGTTCGGTAATCACGCTCTGACCAAAAGCCATCGCTTTCATAGTTTTTCCGGCGTCATCCGCTAAAATCAATCGTACATGCTGCTGTTGTTGTCCAACTAACTGCCAATCTTTGATGTGTACTCCAGATAATAAAAACTTCGGCTCTGGATTGCCTTCACCAAATGGTTGCAACCAGTTTAATTGCTCCATTAAATCCCATGTAATATCACTTAATTGTATTTTAGCCGCAATAGCTAGGGTAGGCATGGAATCCAGTTTAGCCAAGATTGGTTCCGCCAGCTGATTAAATTGCCGCTGAAATTGCTCAATCGTCACTGTATCTTTTAAGGTAAACCCGCAGGCCATAGCGTGTCCCCCATAATGTGAAAATAAAGTGTCTAATTGTTGTAAGATCATTACCATGTTTAAACCAGGCACACTCCGGCCAGATCCAGCCCAACTACCGCCATGTTTAGTTAGTACAAAGGCTGGCTTATGAAATTCACTCACCAATTTTCCCGCTACTAAGCCCACTAATCCTAGTGCCCAATCCATCTGTTTAACGTACACTACTGGATCAACTACCCCATCGCCTAACTGCTGCTTAGCTTGACGCATCATGGTTTCAGTTTGAGATTGTCGTTGACTATTGGTTTCACCTAATTTTCGTGCAAAACCATCAGCTTCTTGGGTGGTTTTAGCCATCAGTAATGATACGGCCATATTCGCATGATCAATACGCCCAGCTGCGTTAATCCAAGGCCCTAAGCGATAACCAATATCGGTAGTGGTAACTGTAGTACAACGCGTAGCTTGAATCAGTTGACGTAATCCAAGTCGACGTGTTTTATTCAATACCACCAAACCATAGTGCACTAAGACCCGATTCTCGTCATGTAATGGCATACAATCGGTAATAGTGCTAATGGCTACTAAATCTAATAACCATTTCTCAAAAGCTTCACCTAAATTTAACGTCTTACCTAAGGCCTGCGCTAATTTAAACGCCACTCCCACACCAGCTAATGTAGGAAACGGATATCCACAGGATTTCACTTGGGGATTAATAATGGCATAGGCAGTAGTAGGCAATTGTGGTGGTTCCACGTGATGATCGGTTACAATCACATCAATTCCTTGTTGCTGAGCAAAAGCTACTTCTTCCGCATTAGAAATAGCGCAATCCACCGTAATCATTAAAGACACTTTATCTTGCACAAATTGTTGAATAGCTGGAATATTTAAACCATACCCCTCTAAATCACGGTGTGGTAAATACATTTTCAAATTTTTTATACCAATCTGTTGTAACGCATCGTACAACAAAACAGATGAACACACTCCATCTGCATCATAATCACCATAAATTAAAACGGATGCATTGTTATCCCGAGCTTGAATAATGCGTTGCACTGCTTTTGTCATATCTTTAAACAAAAACGGATCATGCAAATCACGAATATAATCGGGATGTAGCCAACGATTAATGGCTTCTTCGGTGATTATGTTGCGTTGTGCTAAGATATGTAAAATAATCGGCGACAACTCTGGAAACTGACTAAGTAGTTCAACAGAAGCTGTTGGAGCAAATTGTAAATGCGGTCTAGCCTTCATGCTCTTAGGTAATCAACGGATGATGCTGTAAAAAATACCGCACTTTTTTGATTAAATTGCGTTGATTAATATGTTTGAGATATTGATCAATCCGATCAATATGCACCCATTGAAATTTAGAGTGTTCATCGGATAATCTTACCGTCGCTCCGGTTTTAAAGAGATAATACACAACAATTTTGGCAATTACCGTATCACCCACTCGAAAATGATAGTAAATATTTTCCTTAAATAACGGATGTAATCGAAAATGCCGAATACCAGTTTCCTCGTAAATTTCTCGACTCAACGTATCAAGCTCTTTCTCTCCACGCTCCATTTTACCTTTGGGAAATTCCCAATATTGATTGGCAGATGAAAATACTAATAATACCTCGTTCTGGCCATTCATAATAACTGCTCCAACGCTTTTTTGACGCGCTCCTAAAGCATGATGATTAGAATATTGCACCTGTGGTTGAATCACAGAACTAGCTATGGACATGGTGAGTAAATAATTCTTGTTCTAAAGCAGTTAGCTTAGCAAATAGTTCAGCGGTGCGATCTTGCTGTGATTGCACCTGCCAACGTTCCTGACCAAGGCGTAAACGATCCGCTAATGATACTACCGTACTATGATTAACACGCTTATCAGCATAGTATACTATTTTTTGTTCAATATTGGCAAATGGATCATCTTGCAAAATTGTCATTAAGCTGTGCGGACGAATTGTGGTAGCTACTTCTAGCCAACGATCACATAACACTAAATAATTAATCTCCGCATGAGGTAAAGGTGTAGCAATATTTGCCGGCAAATATTGCCATTGCTCTTTAATGCGAACTAAATCATGCAATAACGCTGCGGCTACAACCAACTCTACATTCACCTGCATACCAATCTGTAACTGTGTCTGAGCAATCTGCTGTCCCAGTTCTGCTACTTTAGCCATGTGTGCTTGAATATGATCGGGAGTATGGTACTGTGTGTAGAGTTGATGAATATCGTAATCCGTTGGAATGTTCATGGGTAGTTATCGATCTTCCCTAATAGCTTTAGCAAACAACTTGGCTACTGATAATATTTTCATTTTCTCTAATTGTTTTTCAAACGGCAATTCAATGGTATCGGTAACAATAACCTCTTTAATATCGGTAATGGCTAAACGTTCAATAGCTGGACCAGATAATACCGGATGCGTGCAAGCAAAATAAATATCTTTAGCCCCTTGGGATTTTAATTTTTCTACTACACCACACAAAGTACCAGCGGTATTAATTTCATCATCCACAATCATTACATGTTTATTACACACATCGCCCTCTAAGCGTTTAATAATGGCTTGATCGTGTTTTTTTCGAGTTTTAAAAGATTTTACTAATGGTACATTTAATTCACGCGCATAACGTTTGGATTCGGGCATACTTCCCTTATCTGGAGCTACGATGACAAAATCATGTAAAGATTTCTGCTTTAAGTACTCAATAATCACCGGAAAAGCACGCAACTCTTTGCGCTGAAATTTAAAAAATCGCTTACTACGATGCTTGTGTAAATCAATACAAATAATCTTATCG
>CAZZNZ010000044.1:0-5972 GCA_964655875.1 uncultured Gammaproteobacteria bacterium
CTAAGTTTAAGCAACTGGTGCAAGAGAAAATGCAGTTGTTAAAAATCGAGGAAAGTTTTTTAGATCGGTATTTAAACACTGGTTTTTCTGGTGGCGAAAAAAAGAAAGCGGATATTTTGCAGATGGCTTTATTACAGCCTCGTTTAGCGGTACTAGATGAAACTGATTCTGGTTTAGACGTAGATGCGTTACGGGTGGTATGTCAAGGAGTGAATGCGTTACAAAACGAAACCAAGATGAGCGTGTTGATGATTACTCACTATAATCGTATCCTTCATTATATTACTCCAGATGTAGTGCATGTAATGATCGATGGTAAATTAGTGCGTTCTGGTGATAAACAGTTTGCGGCGGAAGTAGAAGAAAAAGGTTATGATTGGCTACGCGCATGATTCCCAAAACGACACGCATTAAAACTGATCAAATCTTTGCTGGATTAACCAAAGATACGTTTGATCATAAAAATCAAACGGAGTATATAAAACTGGCCACACGCGGATTAAGTGAAGAGTTGGTGCGTAAAATTTCTAGAATAAAAAATGAACCCGATTGGATGTTGCAGTATCGTTTACAAGGTTTGCACGAATTTTTAAAGCAATCATTACCAACCTGGGGAGCCGATTTATCCAAACTGGATTTTGATCAGATTATTTATTATGCCGCACCTGGAGAAATTACTGGTACAACATCGTGGGACGAAGTATCACCAGATATTAAAAAAACGTTTGAACGCCTAGGAATTCCAGAAGCCGAAAAAAAGATGCTGGCTGGAGTAGGAGCGCAATATGAATCATCCGTAGTGTATCATCGTTTAAAAGAGCAATGGGAAAAGTTAGGAGTAATTTTTGAAGATATGGATGTAGCGGTGCAAAAATATCCAGATTTGGTAAAACAATATTTTATGAATAAATGTGTGCCCATTACCGATCATAAATTTGCGGCTTTGCATGCTGCCGTGTGGAGCGGAGGTACATTTTTATATGTGCCAGCCAATGTAAAAATTAGTGCCCCAATGCAAGCCTATTTTCGCATGAATGCCGAAAACATGGGGCAGTTTGAACATACTTTAATGATTATTGAAGCCGGGGCCGAAGCGCACTATATTGAAGGCTGTTCCGCTCCCAAGTATGGTTCTAGTTCATTACACGCTGGCTGTGTAGAAATTTTTGTTAAAACCGGGGCTCATTTTCGGTATTCGAGTGTAGAAAATTGGAGTAAGGATACCTATAATTTAAATACCAAACGGGCCTTAGTAGAATCTAATGCGCGGATGGAATGGGTTGGTGGAAATATGGGTAGTCAAGTAACTATGTTGTATCCCTGTAGTATTTTGCAGGGTGAGCGAGCGCATGCTGAACATTTAGGTATTGCCTTTGCCGGACAAGGTCAAGTACAGGATACCGGTGCTAAAGTAATGCACGTGGCGCCAAACACTACTTCTAGTGTAATGATGAAAAGTTTAAGTAAGGATGGTGGTAAAAGTGTGTATCGTGGTTTACTTACCATTAGTCCGCGCGCTAAGGGTGCTGTAGCCAAAGTAAAGTGTGATGCCTTGTTGTTAGATGAGTTATCGCAGTCTGATACCGTACCAGATATGAATGTGCATAACAGTGACGTAACTATTAGTAATGAAGCAACTGTAGGTAAAATCGGAGAAGAGGAAGTGTTCTATTTAATGTCGCGCGGGTTAAGCGAGCAAGAAGCCCATGCCATGGTGGTGAATGGTTTTATTGAACCGATTGTAAAATCATTGCCGCTTGAATATGCTGTAGAAATGAATCGATTAATTGAATTAGAAATGGAAGGGAGTGTAGGATGAAATACATTGTTATTCCAGCAAATGTCACCACTACTATTATTGAAGATATCAATAATGAAGATGTTGAAATTACGGTCGGTGAAAATGCCAACGTTACGTATGTCTTTATATTCAGTGGAGATGGTAACACCAAAAAAATTGCGCATCTAAAAGCCAATGCCAGTTTACATTGGCGCACAGCTATTTTAGGTGGGAATAATAACCAAGAAATCATTACGTATTTGAAAGGTGAAGGCGCTACTACCGATCATCAAGGGATATTTTTAGGTAAACAGCGTGATCGATTTGTAATACATTATTGGAACGAACACCGAGTACCACATACCGCAGGCCACATTAATATACGTGGTGTGTTGTTTGATTCCGCTTACGCTGACTTTAAAGGGAACATTAAAATTCAACAAACAGGCAGTGATACCAATGCGTCGTTAGTTGAAGAAACAATATTGTTAGGTAATCAATCACGGAGTGATTCTGTGCCACAATTGAAGATTGCTACCAATGATGTACGAGCTACCCATAGTTCGGCGATTACTAAAATTGATGATGAACAGCTATTTTATTTACAAAGCCGGGGAATAGCTCTTGAAGATGGAAAGCGTTTGATTGTGCGAGGATTTTTAGAGGAAATGACGAGTGCCTTTCCTGACGATGTACAGCACAACATTCATGATATTATTGAAGATAGATTAATCTCACTATGAACCGATTTGATTTTCCATTACTACAAAACACTAACGTTGCCTGGCTGGATAATGCTTCTACTACGCAGAAGCCACAAGTTGTGTTAGAGGCAATGACGGAGCATTATATTCATTATAATGCTAATGTACACCGTGGTATATATACATTAGGCGAGCAAGCTACCGTAGCTTATGAATCAGTGCGTGGTCAAGTACAAGCATTTATTAATGCCAGTTCATCCGAAGAGATTATTTTTACAAGTGGTACAACCACCAGTTTAAATCTGGTTGCTAATAGTCTTGGACAATTACTACTGAAGCCCGGTGATGTGATATTACTTAGTCCGTTAGAACATCATAGTAATTTAGTGTCTTGGCAACTTGTAGCTCAACGCACTGGTGCGAAATTAGAATTTTTTGAGGTATTACCTAACGTGGCTGTGATTGATGTGACTGCATTGGATAAAAAAATTCATGAGCGAGTGAAAATAATTTCCGTTACGCATATTTCTAATGCGGCTGGTACCATTCAGCCAATTGAAACTATCATTACAATTGCGCACCGGCATCATATTCCCGTTGTGATTGATGCCGCGCAAAGCGTGCCTCATGGATCAATTGATGTGCAAAAAATTGATTGCGATTTTTTGGTTTTTTCTGGACATAAGTTATGTGGTCCTACCGGTACCGGCGTACTGTATGGTAAAAAACAGTGGTTAGAACAAATGCCACCATGGCAAGGTGGAGGAGATATGATTCGAGAAGTTGCATTGGAGCAATCTACTTATAATGATTTGCCCTACAAATTTGAAGCTGGCACACCAAATATTGCTGGTGTAATCGGTTTAGGTGCAGCACTATCATACTTACAAACCATCGGTATGATGCGAATACAGCAAGCTACCACTAAGATTTATCAGTATCTTTTAGATCAGTTAGCGCAATTGGATTTTGTGCAGGTGCTCGGCACAGTGAATAGAATGCAGCGTAGCAGTATTGTTTCTATGACGGTTAAAAATGTACATCCGCACGATGTAGCGCAAATATTAGACGCACATCATGTAGCTGTACGGGCCGGACATCATTGTTGTCAGCCCTTAATGCAGCTTTGGCAAGTGCCAGCCACTACGCGGATTAGTGTTTATTTTTATAATACTACGGAAGATATTAATCGTTTGATCGTGGGGCTAAAAGATGTGTATATTAAATTTAGGTAACGCCTATGGATTTCTATCACGAAAATATTCTTGATCACTATAAAAATCCGCAAAACTTTGGGTTGTTGCCCAATGCTACCTATATACGTAAAGAATTCAATCCAACTTGCGGTGATCAATTTACTTTTTCGGTGCACGTTAATGAGCAAGGAGTTGTAGATGCGGTAGGTTTTGACGGTCAAGGTTGCGCCATTAGTACCGCTTCAGCTTCTATGCTATCGGAAGAAATTAAAGGCAAGCCATTAACTGAAGTGCTAAAGTTTAATAAAGATTTTGTATTAGCATTACTACATGTAGATTTAGGCCCAGCTCGCTTAAAATGTGCCTTGTTGCCGTTGCAGGCTATAACTCGAATTAATCAAATACAGTGATATTAAAATATGTGATGAGTTTAATAATAGTGTTTGCTGTGGCTAATGTTGTTTTTGCTCAAGAGGAGAACACAGTTATTACTAAGGGTTGTTTCGTCCGCGTTAGCGACACTATTACTGCTACACATACTGTTCGTATGACCACACCTAGTTGTACGTTAACTATTACTAATAACACTACAGCAGAACAAAAAGTTACGATCTTGCTAGAAAATATCGACCCTGATTATGTTACAGTAGACAATTACGATGCCACTGTCGGATTAACGAAAACGGATAATACGCTACTGTTTCACACAGCGCTGATACCCGGTGATAATCGTGTAACAGTGAAACCATGGTATACTCATGGAAATGATTTTTATTTTGTAGCCGTATCAGATAATCAATCACAAGGCACGATAGAGACTAATCCCGTATTTACCCAAATTGTACGGCAAATAAGTGTAGTAAATCCGATTTTTTTTACGAATTCTGGAGATTTAATACAAGGCAGCACTGATGTTACTGAAGCGCATGAAATGTATGATGTGTTATTAGAAACGTTAACCGATGAAGCTACCGTTCCAATGTATCCAGTGCCAGGCAATCATGATGTTTGGAGTGAGAATATTTTCCAAGAGCACTTTGGTGTTACCGATTATAGTTTTAACGTTGGTGATGTTCAATTTGTTGGGCTAAATACGGCGGTATTAAATAAAAGCAAGGGTGGAGTTACAGATGCACAATTAGCTTGGCTGCAAAATACGTTGAGCTCTACCACACAGCGCCAAGTGTTATTTTTTCATCATCCCTTGCAAGTGCCAGCGTGGGGTAAACCAGAGTGTTGTTTTATTGATTTGGCAAATCGTGATAAGTTAGCCGATGTTATTGATGCTAATAACACATTAGTAAGTCTGGTAGGTCATGCACAAGGTTATGATGACGACACATTAATGAATGTTGATATTGCTAGCATTCATAATAGTGTGCGCCAAGTGGTAGTTGGTGGAGCTGGTGGGCGTATCAAACAATCAAATCAAGCACACTTTTTTACATTAATGCACGTTACACCAACCACTAGTATTTCCACAAAAATTTCTTACGATGCATTTGCTACTAGTGTAACGTATGCTACTAATGACGGTACATATACCTCGGCTACTGCTGAGGTAAATAATTCAGCTAACATAGATTTGCCATATGTACGTTTAAAATTTAAAATTGCTCATCCTACATATGCGTTAGCGGTGTTTGATAATACAGGAAAATCTTACACTAATTATGATCGTCACGATTTTTCTGAATATTCGGTAATTTATCTTGATGTGGCAGCTACGGCTCAATCTAATACGGTCTATACCGTTACACAAACTGTTTCGACTCAATTGCATCCTTCATACACAGCTGTATCTCCAGCTAGTGGAGGTCAGCCGCACATGCGCTTATTTAACGCATCTGGAAAAAATTTATCCAGCTGGTATGCATTTCATAAAAATACTACTGGCTCCTCATATCATTCTCTTATTTCCGATGTCACAGGAGACGGAGTGAATGAGATTTTAGTGTATACTGGTAAAGGTACCATTGGTAAATTTGGAGTATACAGCAGCAGTGGAGAAGCATTATATCTGGCAGTTCCCTACGGCGATACATTTAAGGGCGGTATACAGTTACAGGTAATGGATCTTACCCAGGATGGTGTAAATGAAATTGTTGTTACTCCACTAAAACACAAAGGCATTGTTCAGATCTATCAGTATAATAACGCAACGAATACATATGAGTTACGTACATCAAAAACGCTATCTACGTATATAACAGGAGTACAGGGATTATTGGCGGTAGTTACTAATCAGAAGCGTCGCTCCACTATTGCGTTGTATCAATACCGTTTACCACA
>CAZZNZ010000045.1:0-5902 GCA_964655875.1 uncultured Gammaproteobacteria bacterium
TCAACATTTCACGAGCAATATTCTGACGCTCTTGATCATGAATTTGAGTATCTGCCTTAACACGATCCTCTGAATTAGGTGACAAGCAATCTAATATTTTCATCTTTTGATTATCTTTAGTAATTTCTCCGTCCGTAAAAAGAGTTTTAGTTTCACTAGGTGATAATGATACAAATGCAGAAATTTTATCTTCAGCTGGATCTAATACATACGGTATATCAAAATCTGGGGCGGAAATTTTGCCTTTATAATAATGAACTTTGCGATGCAATATTGCATTCTGGCCACGATGAAAAAAAGAATATTGTTGTTCACCTAATTTTTCGATAGACCGTTCTGGTGCTCGCAAATGCGTTTCCTCTACTAATTCACGTAATGCTGCGGACTGCGAATTTTCGCCATCATCCATTTTGCCGCCTACCGGCGTAAGCTGTCCACCACTAGCTTCTCCTTCTTTTAGAGCCCATAGCGAATTTACAAAATACATCTCATTTAAATTTTCATCATCTTTAATATCTTCAATAGAACGAGATTGAAATATAAAAATTCTAGCAATTTCTTTTACTTTTTCTTTAACTTCTGAGTTTATTTCCTGGCCACTGAGCCGGCGCTGTTCTGGTGATACCATAGCAAACAGTATAGCAAATTTTTGCGCTTAGATCAAGAGCGTCGTAATCGGTAGACAATATCGCCTTTACGCACAGGAGCGGTAACTGCAAACGTAATTTGACTATGTTTCTCGGCCTGCTGTACTGGCTTATCGTTAGCACGAAACTGCTGCAACGTAACATCTACCACGCCAGTACGTGGACCCTGAATTTGTAGCGCATTATCGGCTTGAACAGCGGCTACCACAGTACATTGCGCAATCTTGCTTTTTGGATAATAATGTTCAATCTTACCAATATATTCACGCTTTTGGGTAGCCACATTACCACTAGCATTAGCCCAGGCTTCGGTGCCGGGCTTGCCTAAAAAGAAACCGGTAGAAAAACCACGATTATATACTTTGGATACTTCATCCATTAACTGCTGTTTTAATACTGGAGTATAACTGTTACTGGCAATAGCATCTAAGGCTTTGCGATACGCCATAATCACCGTTTTTACATAATCGGCTGAACGCGCGCGCCCTTCAATTTTAAGAATATCTACTTTCGTGGCTACAATCTTATCCAAAATTGGTAACGTGCACATATCTTTAGCACTCATGACATAACCACAACCCACAATCAATTCTTTTTTGGTTTGCTTATCAATAATAGTGTACTCGCGTCGACAGGGTTGCACGCATTCTCCCCGATTAGCCGATTTACCATATAATTCTTGCGACATAAAGCAGCGGCCCGATACCGACACACACATGGCACCATGTACAAAAATTTCTACCGGAATACCCACCTTTTTCTTAATGGCTTTAATTTGCTCCAAAGTACACTCGCGCGCCAGCACAATGCACTTGGCACCTAATTTTTTGTAAAACAACGCGGCCGCGGTATTGGAAATACTGGCTTGGGTAGAAATATGAATGGGTAGTTTAATTTTTTTTGCTGCTTGTATCACCGCTAAATCCCAGCAGATAATGGCATCTACTTTAGCCACTTTCAGGCGACGTAATACTTGGCGTAACCGCGCTAACTCGCTATCGTAGGCTACGGCGTTCACCGTAACGTACACTTTTACTTTACGCTGATGAGCATACTGCACGGCTTTTTCCAGCTGCCGCAACGTAATACCCTGTGAACTGGCGCGCATGTTTAAAAACCCAACGCCAAAAAACACCGCGTCCGCTCCAGCGGCAATAGCTGTAACTAACGATGTGTGATCTCGTACTGGAGCAAGTAATAGTGGCATGATACTACTATCATAGCACAACCCTCACCAAGCTTCTAATGATAACGTTATTATCCGCAGAAGAAGGTGGGTAACAATGGTTCTAGTTACCCTTTTGGTGTGACTGAGGGGAGTTTAACCCGTTCACCTGTTTCTCAGACAGGCCCTGTGCACCCACAGGCTTAGGATTTCCCAGCCACTGTTTAACAACAAACATGATATTTTTAAACAGTGACTGGGAAGTACAATCTAACAGAGCAATATTAAGAGAGGTGAATTGCAAATACGCAAATACTCTTATTTTGTATAATGAACGCAGCCATTATAGCCATCGTCATTAATTTGTCAAATAATACTGTCGTGCCTTGGGGATAAATTCTGTTCACACACCTAATGAACCATTTTTTGAGCTGATGTAAAAGCAATACGTTGATATTGCGCCACATGGTTTTGAGCATCATTGGTAAAAGCATATGCTATGCGATATGGACCACATTTGCTCATTCACTGAGTTTTGCATAAAATCATCTAGATCTTCTTGTGCTTCTATTAATCTGTCATCTGCATGATCTATAGCATTATCAATTTCAAAATCTTCTTCAAGATCTTCATATCCATGTAGATCCCTCCATCTCTAAGAACAGCATGAACCGCATTATAATGTTCTCTTGCTGCTACATATGATTTCTTTAGTATTTTCATTCATAGACAAAATACACTATACGTTCATTTATTAAACTTATATTTATGTACTACATGTACAATTCTGTCAATATTATCTTGTCTGGTGTAGAATGTACGCATGCTTTACCTCTGTAACACCCTCTCCCGTCGCAAAGAACTATTCAAGCCCATACATAAACATAAAGTGGGTTTATATACCTGTGGCCCAACGGTGTACCACTATGCTCATATTGGCAATTTGCGCACCTACGTATTTGAAGATATCTTACGCCGCACGTTGGAATTGAATGGCTATGATGTAAAACACGTGATGAATATTACCGATGTGGGCCATTTAACCGATGATGCTGATAGTGGTGAAGATAAAATGGAAAAGGGCGCTGCCCGGGAACACAAATCGGTGTGGGAAATTGCCAAGTATTATACCCGGGCTTTTAGGGACGATATTCGAGCGTTAAATATTCAAGAACCAAAAATCTGGTGCAAAGCCACGGATCATATTCCTGAACAAATCACTCATATCCAACAGCTGGAACAAAAAGGTTTTACTTACACTACCAGTGATGGCGTATATTTTGACACCAGTAAATTATCCGACTACGGCAAACTGGCTAAATTAGATATTCAAGGCTTGCAAAAAGGTGCTCGTGTAGAAATAGGTGATAAAAAACATTCGACGGATTTTGCGTTATGGAAATTTTCACCAAAAGACACTCAACGACAGATGGAATGGGAATCACCTTGGGGTAAAGGTTTCCCTGGCTGGCACATTGAATGTTCGGCCATGAGTTTAAAATATCTCGGCGAACGCTTTGATATACACTGCGGCGGAATTGATCATATTCCCGTGCACCATACTAACGAAATTTCTCAAAATGAAGGCGCTCTGGGCCACCAAACCATAAACTATTGGTTACATGGTGAATTTTTGCTCACCAATGATGAACGCATGGGAAAATCTAAGGGAAATTTTTTAACACTCCGCCTGTTAACTGATCAAGGATATAATCCTCTCGCCTATCGCTACTTTTGTTTAAGCGCTCATTACCGTTCGAAATTAAATTTTACGTTTGAGGCGTTAAATGGCGCACAGCATAGCTTAAACAAACTCCGTACCACCATCACCAATTTGGCTAGTGATGAAGTTACCGAAATTGACACTAAAGTAATGGAAGAATTTACGTCTGCAATGAACAATGATTTGGATACGCCTAAAGCTTTAGCTCTACTATGGACTATGCTTAAATCGCCATTAGATCCTGGAAAAAAATTAGCCACTCTATTTGAGATGGATAAAGTGCTAGGATTACATTTAGAAGACTATTATCACGAAATCGTAGCAGCTAAAGCTAATATCCCTCCGGAAGTGATTACGCTAGTAGAAAGGCGTGAAATTGCTCGAGCTTCCAAAGAGTGGGTAATGGCGGATAGTTTACGCCAAAAAATTGAACAGCTGAGTTATATCGTTGAAGACACTAAAGATGGACCCAAAGTTAAACCCCGTTAATCCCTGGCATCAACCTAAACCGCTCTTGTATATGACCCCTATGAGCGGGATCACGAATTTACCATATCGGTTAATAGTGAAACGGTTCGCCTCGGATATGGTATTTCCAGAGTTTGTATCGATTGATGCCATGCACTACAGCCCAGAGGGTAAAACCATGCAGTTGTTACGCTATGAACAAGAAGAACGGCCAATTATTGCCCAACTATTTGGCAGTAAACCACAATTTTTTTATGAAGGGGCTAAACGCGTAAAGGAGCTTGGCTTTGATGGCGTGGATATTAATTTTGGTTGTCCGGCGCCAAAAGTAGCGAAGAGTGGTGGTGGTTGCGCCCTACTAGGTAATTTAGAATTATGTCGCGAAATTATTCAAGCGGTAATTGAAGCGGTAGGGCCAGAGTTTCCGGTATCGGTAAAAACCCGTAAAAGCTATAAAAAAACTACGATCGCCGATTTTTGTAATGTGATAGCTGATCTACCGCTCAGTGCTCTAACGGTACATGGGCGTAGTTTTGAACACCCCTATGAAGGCGCGGCAGATTTAAACTGTATTAAAACAGCTAAGCAAGCGGTACCGTTTTTGGTGATCGCTTCTGGCCACGGCCACACCCCTGAAGCCGCCAAAGAAACTTTGGATTATACCGGTGCCGATGGTGTTGGCGTGGCTCGTGGTACTTTTGGCAAACCTTGGCTAATTCAACAAATTAAAGAGTATCTCCGAACCGGAACTTATTACTCTCCTACTGCTACCGAGATTTTAGATACTATGGTAGAACATGCTCGCTTAGTAAAACAATTTTTACCGAATCAACCTAATAAACCTAACCAAAATATGGTTGAGATGCGCAAAATATTAGGCTGGTATATTCGGAGCATACCGAACGCCGCTCAATATCGTGCCCAGTTAGTACGAGTGAGTACAATTGAAGAAATTGAGAGAATTGTTAGCACAATAAAACAAACGTTGCATTCAGCGTAAAGCCGCCCCGACGGGGAGGATTTACGCCAACGATTACCGTTCGTACACACTATCTTCCGACAATGGCGTAGTTAGAATATGTTTGGTGCGCACTGGAGATAATGTACTAGCTGCTTCCACCATCCGTAAAGCAGTGGTCCAATAAGAGAGATGCCGTCCTTTACCAGTGCGTAATTTACCAATGTAATCTAATTCGTTCCAACTCATTTTCATTAAGAACCGTACTTTACAACCTAATGGCATCGCATACACACCTGCTTCATGATTTTGCTTATCCAGCTTCTTCCCCGTAGCCATAATACTATCCATGGCTACTTGATAAGCATACATGTTGCCATATTTTTCTAATTCTGGATGCCAGGTATAGCCGTGATCATAGGTGTAATCTTGCATCACCTGAACTGTGCGGCGATGACGATGCATATCACGATATGAGCCAATATCCATTAAGATATCAAAAGTTAAACTTTGTGTATCCATCATGCGCAATAATTCATTGTGGCGAGCCCGATGTTTAACACCTGCGGCATACACTTGTTCTAAGCGCGCTTTCGGCCACTTTTTTACCTGCGCATAAATTTGGCCGTAGGAATAATGCGTTACCCAATAGAACAAGGTAGTAACCGCATCCACCACGGGATCTTGATTCGTATACACTTGCACATCTTTACTAGAATCAATCTTGGTCAGTTTGAGATATTTTTTTGCAAGCTTGAGAATATCTTTTTTAGTCTCCAGCAAGTATGGTTGTGGTGCGGTGTATTTTACTAATGATGGCACGGGCGCAACCGCTTTTAAAATTTTGCGCAACCGCGCTACTACTTTAGGTTTATCGCTAGCATCACTGAGCTGCTGCAACAACGCCGCAATTTCCTTGCTAAACGGATTAAATGATGGTG
>CAZZNZ010000046.1:0-5865 GCA_964655875.1 uncultured Gammaproteobacteria bacterium
TCAAAATCGTTTTATTGCCGAAGCGGAAAAAGAACAGCAGATAATCAACGCAAACAAGCAATTGATTGAAATTTACGAGCAAAAAATTTCTAATGTGTTAAGTGTGGTATAATTGCATAGCTATTACACAAATGTGCCAAGCTTGGAATTTGAATTAGCCTAACACAATGATGCTTAATTATTATTATGACTCACGCTACTATTAATCAATATATTCAAACCTGTCCTAAACCAGTACAGCCGATTTTGCAAAAGATACGTCAAGCCATTCAGCAGGCCGCTCCTCAAGCCGTAGAGGTCATTAGTTATGGCATGCCAGCGTTCAAATTCAACGGCAAAACACTGGTCTATTTTGCCGGCTGGAAAGAACACATCGGCTTTTATCCCATTCCTTCTAGCTTAGTAGCCTTCAAAAAAGAATTGGCACTCTATAAGCATGCTAAAGGTTCGGTGCAATTTCCACTCAATCAACCTATCCCTTATGCGTTGATCAAAAAAATTGTTCGGTTCCGTGTTAAGGAACTAGGGCGCTAATTCTACTGGTTACGTTGCGTTACCGCTTAGTACTTACCGTTTTATCTTTGCGATGTGTTGGTAAGCAGTTTAGTAGTGTGGTGTATTTGCGAAGTTATCGCTATAATGCTGTTATCCTTAAATAATTCACTAAATACTTATACTATGATTATAATGATTGTCTTATGGCTAGTTTATCTGCTGATTGTCGCTGTTATACTTGTGCTCATTATGGCTGTTATGAAACCAAATACCTTTCAGTATAAACGTAGTGCTAGTATCAATGCTGCCCCTGAGAAAATCTTTTCCCTCCTAAATGATTTTCATCAATGGACACAATGGTCTCCTTGGGAAAAATTAGATATGGGCATGAAAAAAATGTATACGGGTGCCGCCACCGGTGTGGGAGCCAAATATGAATGGCTCAGCGAAAATAAAAAAGTGGGTAACGGTAAAATGGAAATTGTTGAAGCCGTGCCTGGCAAGAGTCTAAAAATTCAAATCGATTTTATTAAGCCGTTTGAGGCTCACAACATGATTGATTTTACCCTACAAACTCATGGAGCTACTACCAAAATTACCTGGATGATGACTGGTTCAAACCCACTAATGTCTAAGATCATGAGTGTAGTAATAAACATGGAAAAATTAATCGGTAAAGATTTTGAAACCGGTTTAGCTAGCTTAAAACAATTAGCTGAAAATCATTAGTCGTGCTAAAATCTATACTTATCAGATGTATGGTACATCATATCATTTTGAAATTCATCAACCACGCTTAGCGCTATCATGCGTAAATACTGATTGAATACCAGCTAATACCAACCAAATGCACGCAGATTTTGCATTACTGAGTGAACAACACGAAAACATGGGTCGAATGATGATTCAGAATTTTTCGGATTTACTACCATCATAGATGCTACAATATATTGTTTTTTTCGGAGCGGCAATACAATTAGTTGGTGGTATTTTATATTGTAAAGCAGTAATTACCGGACGCGCCAAACCAAATTTGATCACATGGTTACTATGGGCTATCTCACCACTCATTGGCACTGCAGCCGCACTGAGTGACGGAGTAAGCTGGTCGATATTACCCACTTTTATGGCAGGGTTATGCCCTCTATTAGTGTTTATTGTGGCGCTATTTAGCCCTAAAGCATATTGGAAATTAACCTGGTTTGATTACATTTGTGGTGTTTGTTCTGTCATTGCCTGCGTAATTTGGATGGAATTACATCATGTGATATTCACAACCATCTTCGCTATTCTGGCCGATCTGCTAGCTGCAATCCCTACGTTAATTAAATCCTGGCGTTATCCCGCCAGTGAAACCATTAGTAGTTATATCACTGGTTTAGTGAGTAACATTTTTAGTCTATGGATTATTTCCTCTTGGAAATTTACCGCCTATGCATTTCCTATCTATCTCATTATAATTAATCTATGCTTAACTAGCATTGTATTATGGAAAAAAACAACTACTAGTGCATAACGCTATGCAATCAAGTTATCGCAATGCGTCTACACGTCGCGCAAATTTACCAATGTTGCCAAGTTGGTCAACTCACTTGTCGGCCTCGCCAACGTCAAGCTCTATTACAGTGGGCTTACGATAGTAGAGCTTTGAATACTATCATTCTTCGTTATACCACTAATTAGCTTTGGTGTCGTAGCAACAGCAGTGTACTAAACTTACATTTCTTAGTACACTACATTCATAGTTAAACATTTGTGCACATACTCTACTTCCGGCATCAATAGTGATTACGCGCCTTACCCATCTATGTATACTCAACTTACCCCTGAAGAAGCAAACGTCATTGCGCACAAAGGCACAGAACAAGCCTTTACTGGTGAATATACCGATACCTTTGTAGAGGGAACCTATGTTTGCCGACGTTGTCGTACGCCGCTATATACTTCGGATAGTAAATTTCATTCGGGTTGCGGTTGGCCTAGTTTTGATCAAGAAATTGCTGGATCCGTAAAACGCACGGTGGATGCAGATGGTATGCGCACCGAAATTACTTGTTATCATTGCGGTGGACACTTGGGCCATGTATTTAGTGGTGAGGGTTTTACCCCTAAAGATACTCGACATTGTGTAAACTCACTATCTCTAAAATTTATTCCAAAACAGTCTTATTGATATGATTGAAACTATCGTGTTAGGTGGAGGTTGTTTCTGGTGCATTGAAGCTATCTTCCAGCAATTACGTGGTGTGGCACAAGTTACATCTGGCTATGCTGGTGGTAATAGCGCTAACCCAACCTATCATCAAGTATCGAGTGGTAATACCGGCCATGCGGAAGTAGTGAAAGTAGAATTTGATTCTACTATAATTCCATTAACAGCTATTGTAACCGTATTTTTTACTATGCATAACCCTACTACCGTGAATCGCCAAGATAATGATGTTGGTTCGCAATACCGTTCGGTGATTTTTTATACGAAACCAGAACAATTGTCAGTAATCGAGCTAGTAAAGCAACAACTGATTACTGATGCAATATATAGCGCGTCTATTGTTACTGAAATTGCGCCACTACGTCACTTCTATCCCGCTGAACATGATCACCAAAACTACTACAATAATAATGCTACCCAACCCTATTGTTCTGTGATCATTAGTCCTAAATTAGCCAAACTAAAGGCTAGATATGCAAAATTGTTAAAATAAGCTAATATAAGAGTATGCGTAAAACTGTTTTTATAAGTATGCTATTAGGTGTAATTACTCTCTTAGGCTTTACTGTATTGGCTCAGGCCAAATATGAAGATTACTTTTTGCAGTGCGCGGAACTAAACTCATGCAACTTAGTACGTACTGGAGTTGGCAGAAGCTTTGTGATTAAACAATACACTACTGAACCAGTGTTAAGCTGTGGTGATAATTTTGATAATCATAGTGAAATACTAAAACCCAATTGTGTAGTGCGCTTAAGTGTTGCACGATAAAGATCGTTCCATAAAACATTCTGCATACTTCCTCCAATTCTCATGCATTTTTCCTATTTTAATATTTTTTTGATTAGTACTGCCGCTATCAAAACTTCTAAAAAACTAAGCGGAATAGCGAATAGCAGTAGTGCTAATGGAAGAGTTTGTAAATTATACATTGTAATCCACATCATTAAAAATGCAGATAGCCATGTAAGCACTATCGACTCTCTGAAGGAAAACTTTTGTAAAAGTTTAAAAATGAAATAAGCTAAAGCAAAACTCCAAATCATCCATAATATTCCATTCAATGGAAGAGTCTCAAACTTTAACCCAATTGAGTTAAAGTGATTTATCCAATAATGCTTCAACAACAATTCATTTCTTACAAACTCTGAAATGGTAATCCAAATACCTGCGATTGAAATTGGTAAAATTGTTTTCTTCATAATAATCCCTTGTAATTAGGGTGTATAAACATTCCAATTACTTTCGTATTAACACTCTCCATTTCGGCTTCAAAATGCAATTTCGATTTCTGGCGGAGAGAGTGGGATTCGAACCCACGGAACCCTTGCAGGCTCAACAGTTTTCAAGACTGTCGCCTTAAACCACTCGGCCATCTCTCCAGAAAGCTTACACTAGCATATTTACTTCCATAAAACAATACCTTGTATTAGAGCCTCGGCTACAAATTTTTTATTCAATCATTGAGCAATAATCTGTTGGCGATCTTTCCGATTAGCGGATAGTAAATATCATGCGGCAGATAAAAAAAGATTACTTCTGCAACAACCCCCAAGTATGCCGTAATCGTCGTTCCATTGTGCCAAAAATACAATAATCAATCACCACGCCTAGTGCTACAATGGTAATCATCACTGCAATTACTAACGCTAAATCGTTTAGCTCACGCCCAGTAACTAATAACTGTCCTAGCCCAGCCGTTACAAATAACATCTCTCCTGCCATTAACGAACGCCAAGCGAATGACCAGCCTTGTTTTAATCCAGTTACTAAAGCCGGTAAAATAGCATGAAACACCACGTGTCGGTACAATTTCCAGCCATTAGCACCTAACATTCGTCCAGCTCGTAATAATAAAGGCGGAATAGTATTAATTGCGCCTTGTACGGAGATAGTAATACTCAGCACAGCTCCCATGATAATTACAAAAATAATAGCAGAATCATTTAATCCGAACCACAACAAAGCCAAAGGCAACCAACAAATACTAGGCAGAGTTTGCAAACCCATAATAAAAAATCCCAGCGTTTGCCGTAATAATGCTACCTTGGCCAACACAAAGCCTAATAACACACCAATTACTACAGAAATCGAAAAACCAATTACAATACGCTGCAAGCTAGTTAAAATCGCCCAAAACATTTTTTGATTATGAATATATTTTAGCAATACCTTGCCCACTTGTTGTGGTGATGGCAATAACCAACTTGGCCAAATGTGTAACCAACAGATGAACCACCATAACCCCCCTAATAATAGCGCGAAGATTATTTTTACTATCAATAATTTCAACCAAACTTTAGGGGTATTCATGCTCATAATTGAATTTCGGTTTTTAAGGCTTGCATCACTTCACTGCTTAACTGAGCTAAAGCTGGATCATTAATATTTCTGGGTCGTGGTAAACTAATCTGAAATTGCTGCTTAATTTTTCCAGGTCGAGCAGTGAATACTATTACTCTATCCCCTAAACACACGGCTTCACGCACATTATGGGTTACAAAGATAACCGTTGTTTTGGTTTGCTGCCAAATCTGTTGCAATTCGCCGTACAATAGTTCACGCGTCTGAGCATCCAGTGCACCAAACGGTTCATCCATTAATAAAATATCGGGCTCTAAAATTAACGTCCGCGCTAACGCCACCCGTTGCTTCATTCCACCAGATAATTGATGTGGATAACTATCAGCAAATCCCGTTAAATGCACCATCTGTAAATAACGCTCTACTAACTCCCGTTGCTTGGTGAGCGATACATCTTGCATCTTTAAACCAAAGGCAATGTTATCCTTTACTTTCAGCCATGGAAATAACGCCGCTTCTTGAAACATGAACCCAATCTTTCCTTCTACCACAATACTACCTTGGCTAGGCTGTTCAATGCCACTAATTAAATTTAATAAACTTGATTTACCGCAACCGGAAGGACCAAGTAAACAAATAAATTCTCCGGGTTGCGCCACAAAACTCACCTCTTGCAAAGCGGTGAGTTTTGTGGATTGATCACTAAATCGTTTACTAATATTGTTGACATGTAATTGCATTGAGGATGGTTAAATCATATAGTTGATTCAATTGCGGTTCCTCGTCACCAAGATATCCCAACTGAAAAGCTCGTTGCGCCATAGTAGTAATAGCAGTTGAATTTGGATCAACAG
>CAZZNZ010000047.1:0-5756 GCA_964655875.1 uncultured Gammaproteobacteria bacterium
GTTGGACTGTCATCACCATGCCTGGCCCACCCCCATAAGGGATATCATCTACTTTGCGGTGTTTATCGGTAGAGTAATCACGGATATTATGCGAGTAAATTTCGATTTTTCGTTTTTGTTGCGCCAATTTTAAGATGGATTCACTAAAATAGGAATCAAACATTTTTGGGAATAAGGTAAGAAGGTCGAAACGCATGGCTAGGCGGTATTTTTTTTAGTATGTCTTGTAGTTGGTAAATGAAGTTTTTCCCGAATGCGAGATAGTTTGGACATTACCGTTCCTATTGGAATGTCTAGCTGATTGGCAATTTTATCATAGGATAATCCATCGATTTCAAACAGTTGAAATAGTTTTTTCTGTTGATCAGTTAATTTGGCGAGTTTACGTTCAAGCTCAGCTTTAGCGCAACTAAGTTCCAAGGCGGCATCTGGTGTTCTGGGAACATATTGTAAGCTTTCCAATGTGGGTCCATTGCTTTGTAATAGCAATTGTCGGCGCTTGTGAGTTCGAGTTTGATCATAAATCAGATTTTTTATCACTACAATTAGCCAATTTTTCACTTGAAAATCAACAGTGATCTGCTCTTGTAATAGCTTAAAAAAGGCCTCTTGCACTACATCTTCGGCTTGCTCAGAGTTTTTACAAAGATTAAATGCATAGTGATACATTTCCAAGCGATATTGATTATACCATTCATCGATGGATTTGTTTGGTTGGTTCTGAAGTTCTTCATTGAATTCAAGGGTTGTAGCGGATGTATGATCTATCTCTGTATTGCGTAGATTAGTTTCATATTGACGTGGGGGACCCTCGTGACGCATATTATGGATAAGAGTAATAACTTTTGATAAAGTAATCAACTTGAAGATTGAATTGATATAACTAAACCCCCTCCTTATTAGGAGGGGGAGGGGAAAGATCTGAACTTTTAGATATTTAGATCTACGGCGCTGACATCAACATCTTCGGTGGCAGCAGGAGCAGAACTCATAGCGTCATCGCGACGAGGGCGAGAACCACGCATACCTTCTGGTTCGTAAATTTTTAAGTTCACACGAGCATGGTGCTTAGCACCAACTACGCGCAACAGCGTGCGGATAGATTTAGCAGTTTGACCTTGGCGTCCGATCACCTGACCGAGATCACTTGGATCAACTTTAAGCGTAATTAATACACCCATTTCATCCACGGTGCGATCGCACGATACACCGGCGGGATTATCCACGAGTGCTTTCACGACGTATTCAACAAACTCTTGGTCTTTTTCCATAGCGGTAAAAAAGTAAATTATTAAATAGCTAAACTATGTATTCTGTAGTATACCAGTTAGAAGAACATCTGTCAATTATCTGTCGGTACAATGATATTACGATGCAGGACACCATTTTTGAGGTGTGCAGGGTTAGAGGTGTAAATTACTTTATAATGATCATCGGTTTGGTGAATTTCAACTGTCCAGTAATATACACCCGGTTCTAGTAAAAGATAGAATCGTCCATATTCATCGGTAACTGTAGATTTCATTTCGCGTTTTAAACGCGCGGAGTAAATCCGAATAATGGCAAAAGCAATCGGCTCGCCAGAACTATATTTTAAATGTGCCGCTTTTCGTTTTGGTAACCAGAATAAATGATAAACGCTAACTAGACCGTAAATAGCCAAGCTAACAAAATTTAACCACATCGGCTGAATTACACAGAGGCCAATGGTTAAAATACATCCGGACCAAAAACCAATATATCCTAACCATTGTATTAGGTGTTTGCGATTATGATAAAATCTAAATTGATGTTGTTTATTTTTTTCAAATTCATTCCAATCGAATTCTACAGGATCGAGCGGAATATTGCGCGTGATTACCTCACCACTAGTGGTGGTAAATTTATCACCAAAATACAGATTATCATATAGTATATCAGAATTTTTACCATGTAATTTTTTTGATGGGAACTGGTAATGTGTTTTATTTGCTGTTACTCGATAGGCGCCAGCGGGTAAGAAAAATTCGTAGCGACCATCTAAATCGGTAATACTATCTTTTACCATAGTATTATCTTTACCATAGATTGAAACATAAGCTGGATCGAGCGGCCGTTTAGTAATTGAATCATATACCACACCCCAAGGTTGGCGTTTTTTACGCAGACCAAACAGGGCGCCAAAGAATCTGGCTATCAATAAATAGATGTCGGCTAACGAGGCTACTGTTGTACTAACTAATAGCATATCGCTAGCGGCCGCTAAACTCCAGCCTAATACGCCTAACGTTTGTGCTGTGCGTGTTAATACATTGCCAGAGGGGTGTTCGGTAATGGTTTGGAAAGCCGTATTAATGGCTTTAACGGCGTTCGTGATTGTTGTTACAGGAACGTTTATATCAATTATTGGCAATGTCGTAGGTTTGGGTTCGATAATATTGTTCGTTGACGTAGCAACGGGTTGATTGGTATTGATTGGGTTTGTGGAAGGGGTAGGCACGACAGTGTTTTTGTTGGTCACTACGGTATTTGTGGCTGATTCTACTTGATTGGTGATGCTAAATAAGTTGAGTATGATTATCGTATCAGTGGTGCGGCTATAATGTAGTTGTATGACTTGTGGCGCAACAGAATCGTAAGCTGAAGCTGAAATGGTTAACCAATAGGTACCAGCTCGTAAACCAGTTAATTGAGCGTTGCCATCCGTATTTGTTACAGCATCCCATACTAGTGTATTAGAAGCAATGTTGCCTTGATATAACTTTAATTCAGCATCGGCAATGGCGTTGCCTGCCGTAGTACGCACTGTTACTGCAGCTGTTGCTGATACCACATTCATTGAAACAGTATTGGAAGTAGTGGTGCGATCGGCTAATTCCGAAGCGGTTAAAGTTGCTGGATTGGATTGTAATAATGCAGTGCTCACGGGGTTATCTATGGTAACATCATATTGAATACTCCCAGTAGAATCGGCTGGTAGTGATCCCAAATTAAACGTTAAAGTTTGATCAGTTTGAATTGTAGCTGCATCAATAGTTTTTATAGCGCCTGCTCGATTCATGATGATTGAGCTAGTTTCAAGATTAACTTGATCGGGTAAAGTATCTCTTAAGATAACATTAGTAGCTGATCCGGAGCCGCTATTATTATATTCTACGATATAACGGATGGTATCTCCCGGGGCAATTTCTACGGCGCTAGTAGCCGAAGTGCGTATTGCAATGTGTAAGCCAGTAAACATCACTGCAGTTAAGAATCCATAATGTAAAGCTTTGCGCAATGGAATAATCTGATTAGAAAAAGCGCTGTACGATGATTTGTAGTTACCAGTTTTATCCTGAGTAGCTAATGATGCGAAGGCTAGTGCGGGTTGTTGTAGAGTTACAGTGAATACATGAGATGGTTTTGGTAATCGTCGCAATAACCCCACAAATGACCAAGCTACAATGAGTGCGCAGACTATTAACGTAGCTAAACTAAATTGTTGCAGAATAAATTTAAATGCTGACCGATAACCGGTTATAGTTGCGGCTGTTGCGTTATTAAGATCGGTGTTGATTACTGAAACGGTTTTTGTGAGTGCTAAACTTGGAGTAGAGGCTAGGAATTCAGAATTTGTGTTAAAGGTTTGAATGATAGACCAGGCTGATGGCTCGTTAGCGCTATCAATGGTACGAACGGCATAATAATATTTAGTATGATCAGTTAAATGAGAAGTGGCGACACTAGTATTACCCGCAGTTGTGGTGAGTTGTAATTCTGGATTTTGCGTTACCGTACTAGCGGTACTTAACCAAACTTCATAACCTAAGCTTACGATGGCATCTTCTACATCGCTGCCATTAGACCATGTGATAGTAGGAGATAATGTAGTAACTGTAGTAGTACTTGGACTAAATCCAGAGCTCGGAGCAGTGGGTGCATCATTAATAGCAGTAACGGTTAAAGTAATATTATTGGATGAAATACATTCATTATCTACATCACATGCAACGATAGTTAAGCTAGCGGTGCCGGACCAATTAGCGGCAGCAGATAGCGTTACTTGATGAGAAATAGCATTAACCTTAACAGCAATATCATTCAAATTAGATAAATTTACTACATACGTGAGCGCTTCACCTTCTGCATCTGTAAAATAATCATCCAAATCTATGATGTTTGTAGTTGTGTCATCTTCATCCCAAGTAATATCTGGTAAACTTCTGGTAAGTGTTGGTGTAGTACGAATAGTGGTAAATGAAGTGCAGTTAGAATAGTTGCTTTGGTTATTAAAACTATTGGTATAGGCTACACGCCAGTAGTAGGTATTTGCTTGTGTGAGTACCCCACTAGCTATAGGAAGCGATGTTAAATATGCAGTGCTGTTTGTGCTATAGACATCGCCATTATTACCAGTAGTACATAAGCTATTACTAGAGTATATTTGCCAGCTTGATGCAGTATGATGCTCCACATGATCACTAAAAGCTGAAGCGGTTAGAGTAGGAGTGAGGTTGTTGGTAGTGCTACCAGTAGCGGGTGTTAGGTTAGTGGGAGTGGCTGGCACAGTTGAACTGATCCCCTTAGCAATTTGAAAGCGATATAAACTATCGGTAGTGATACCGTTCGCTAACACATTACTATAGGCAGCATCATTGTTGATACCGTCAAATGTATAGGTTTTACCAACGGTGTCGGTATAGGTACCAGTTTCAGTAATAGTATATGGATTATATGAGGTAGTTACTCCGCTATCAGCGATACTATAATCAATTACCGTAAACCACGTTGAAGTATTAGTGTAGTTGACCGCAGTTGGTCCAAAAATCATATCAGCCCCACCTGCGCTACTGGTAGCCACACTGTTTAGGTTATTCCCAGCGGCTCCAGTAGCGCTAACGGCAGTGCTAGCCCAATTACTAGCTGGAATGGGAGTTGCAGTGTGATCTAATACCTCAATAGCCCCATACCAGGATTGAGTTACCGCTGGTTGTCCATGGTTTGCACTAATAGTATTGTTGCTGAATAAAGTAGCATAGTTAGCTGCTTGACTATCGAATTGATAGATACCATCAGCCCCATTATTGGTAATGGTATTGGTAGTAATAGTGGGAGCGCTAATAATATTAGTAGTAGCATTAGCTGGATCAAAACTTTCCATTGCTTCGTTAGCATTCCATCCACTCACGTTGCGTTTTGTAAAGGCTGGCCGTACATAGATACCATAACTAGCATTATTTTGAATGAGATTATTGGTAATAGTTGGAGATGAACCAAAAGCATCAATGCCCGCTCCGCCATTATTTGTAATAGTATTGCTACTTACTGTAATACTTGAAGGACCAAAATTTTCTGTCCAATATAACTGTATTCCCGCGCCATCATTTAATGAAATGATATTGTTATGAATGGTTGTATTAGTAATAGGATTTTGACTAGAGCCAGCATTACGATTACCAGTAAAATCTCCATCCGGCTTAATACCTATTGTATTATATTTGATAGTATTGGCGCGATTGCCACTGCCGCCCACAACATTATCATGGGAGGAACGCGAAATAAATACTCCTAAACTAGTACTAATATCACTAGTACCATTGGCACCAACCCCAATATAATTACCGTAGATATATGAACCGCTACCAAAGATGCCAAAACGAATTTGATCTAATGAAGCACCTCCTAAAATGTTACGTTCGTTAATGGCGTTGCCGTGATCCGAGCATAGTGTGGCATTATCTGAGCTATCACACCAACCAGCAATGTTACCGGTACCGTGTAAAATTACACCAACT
>CAZZNZ010000048.1:0-5752 GCA_964655875.1 uncultured Gammaproteobacteria bacterium
ATTTTCATTTTAGCATTACAACAAGATTATAACTTATTAGGCGACCCTTATTACGAAGATCAAATTTTGGCACCACAGCGAGCGTTACTGCCCTGGATTGGCACGCTATTCATTATACTGCTTGCACTCATCCTAGGCATCATGCAACAGTTGAAAAAATAGCCAAAATTTGTTAAACTGAACCCAATATGAAAATCTTAGTTACCGGCGGTGCCGGATTCATTGCTTCACATATTGTTGATCGCTATGTTCAGGCTGGTCACCAAGTAGTGGTAGTGGATAACCTGGTGCATGGATTTAAGCGCAATCTCAATCCCAAGGCTAAATTCTATCAGGTTGATATCTGTAACTTGAGGGCCGTACGCAAAATAATGCAGCGCGAAAAACCACAAGTGATTAACCATCACGCTGCTATTGCTGAGGTTGTAAAATCTGTCACCGACCCAATTCCAACACTTGAAACTAACGTCCAAGGAACTGTTAATTTGTTACTAACGGGAGCCGAGATAAAAATTAAAAAATTTGTGTTTGCTTCCACCGGTGGTGCAATATATGGCGATCAACCACATTATCCCATTAATGAACATGCTGTGGCTGCACCGTTATCTCCCTATGGTTTATCTAAATTACTCGATGAACACTGTATTGAATATTATTCACGCATGGGAAAATTCAATTATGTCATTTTACGTTACCCTAATGTGTATGGCCCACGTCAGGATCCACATGGTGAAGCAGGCGTGGTAGCAATTTTTGCCCGCCAATTACGCAGCGGACAACGCCCAATTATTTTTGGTGATGGCACTAAAACCCGTGATTATGTCTATGTAGCCGATATTGCCCAAGCCAATGTGCTAAGCTTAACTAAAGGTAATCGTTGTATTGTGAATCTTGGACTAGGTAAAGAAATTAGTGATCAAATGGTATACAACACCATCAGCGCACATTTCCCCACCGCTCCGGCAGTGCGTTATAAAACGGTACGCACTGGTGAGGTTATGCGATCGTGCTTGCAGGCCAACAACGCTAAAAAAATCTTGGGTTGGAAACCACGCTACAGTTTTGCTCAAGGCGTAGCTGAGTATTTACGCTCATGACTATATTAGTTACCGGTGGCGCTGGTTTTATTGGATCACATCTTGTTGAAGCACTTGAAACTAGCGGACATCACATAGTAGTGATTGATAATTTTAACGATTACTATCGTCCGGATTACAAGCGCGCCAATGTTACTCATTTTCACACTAAATGGATTTACGAATTGGATATTTGTGATAAAGAAAAATTAGAGCCTATATTTCAGAAACACGCCTTTGATGGCATCATTCATCTAGCGGCCCGCGCCGGAATCCGCCCCTCATTACTCCAACCCGAGTTCTATCGGGCAGTAAATGTGGCTGGTACAAAAAATTTAGCGGAGCTAGCTGTACAATATCAAGTACCTCAGTTTATTTTTGGTTCGTCCTCATCTGTCTATGGGGATAGCACTATTATTCCCTATCGTGAAAACGATGCTAGCGGTAAACCTGTATCACCCTACGCAGCCACAAAATTAGCCGCTGAGCAACTATTAGCTACCGTGTCTCAAACTCAGAGTTTGCAAGTAACCTGTTTACGCTTTTTTACCGTTTATGGTGAGCGCGGCCGACCCGATATGGCGCCATATTTGTTTACAGAGGCCGTGTTGCATAATCAACCGATTAAAAAATTTGGTGATGGTACCACGAGTCGAGACTACACGTATGTTGCCGATATTGTACAAGGTATAGTAGCAGCCTTAAATCATCCTTTGGCCTATGAAATTATTAATTTAGGCAATCATCATACAATTACGTTAAATCAGTTTATTTATTTAGTTGAACAATTCACTGGCAAAACAGCAATCATTGAACAATTAGCACCACAAGCCGGAGATATGCCTCACACTTGGGCTAATATCAACAAAGCGCAACACTTATTAGGATACCAGCCTAAAACCAGTTTTGCGGAAGGTATGGAACGCTTTATTCATTGGTTTCAAACTACTCGCTTATGAATTACTTAGCAATTTTAGGTAACACTCCAACATTATCAGCTTTAGAATTAAGTACGCTCTACCCCACTACAAACTGGCTAAATGGCAGTGTGGCAAAATTATCTCATCAACCAGAGATTCACCGTTTAGGCGGTACTGTAAAAGTAGCTAACCAGCTAGCCGAAATTCCTCGCAGCTTAGTAGGCATTGAACTAGTGTTCAATTATCTACAAAAACAATTACAGCCGAAGCAAAAATTCTATTTTGGTTTTAGTGTCTACGCTGGTGATGATCATATTACCCCAGCTGAAGTTAAACATTACGCAAAAAAGTTACGCCGACTTGGTATTGAATGGAAAAAAACCTTAAAACAACCTGATCAACCCATTCGATTCGTAGAAAGTCAGGAATCCGCTCTATCGTCGGTGATTGTTAAAAAAGAACACCTGTTAGACCAACACACCGACATCATTCTAGCTATTTATTCTGATAACATTATCATAGGTGCTACCGTAGCAGTGCAGGATTTCCAGGATTATGCCAAGCGTGATTATGGTCGACCAAATCGCAATCATTTTTCTGGTATGCTACCGCCAAAAGTAGCTCGTATGATGATAAATATTGCCCACCCTAAAATCACCGATACAATACTAGACCCGTTTTGTGGATCAGGCACTATTATTCAGGAAGCTCTACTCTTAGGATATAAGCAGGTAATTGGTTCCGATATTTCTAAAAAAAGTGTAGCCGATACCCAAGCTAACCTTACTTGGCTAAAACTACCCACTATACCAGTACACTTAAGTGATGTTACGAAGCTAAGTAATATCTTACCACCACATTCCATCAACTGCTTAGTAGCCGAAGGTTATCTTGGTCCAGCCTATCCACACAAAACTGATAAAACACATCGCCAGCTCACCAGATTTTATACGGAAGTATTACAAACCTTGCCTGTATTATTAGCCCCTGGTGCGCGCATAGTATTAGCCTTGCCAGCCTGGCGCAAATACGATGGCATGTTACTCATGGATTTAAGCGGAGTTCTCGATAGTAATGGCTTACGTTTATTCCATAAGCCTATATTTTATGGTCGACCTGATGCTAAGGTGGTGAGACAAATTCATTTCCTTACATTGTCTTAGTAATCACTGCCTTACCACCGCATTTGTTAAGCCATAGCCGTCCAATAACTTAGGAATGATGAAACACCATCACATCGCCATCTTGGACAACGTAATTCTTACCTTCCATCCGTAACCAGCCCTTGTCGCGGGCAGCAGGCCAACTGCCCGCTTCGAGTAATTTATCCCACGTAATTACTTCAGCTCGAATAAATTTTTGTTCAAAATCGGTATGAATTACGCCAGCGGCACGGGGCGCTAAGTCACCTTGGTGAACGGTCCAGGCTTTAGTTTCATCTTCACCGGTTGTAAAATACGAAATTAAGTTGAGTAATTTGTATCCAGCCGTAATTAAACGATTTAATCCAGTTTCTGTCATGCCTAGAGATTGCATCATTTCCATAGCATCGGCTTCTGGTAATTCTGCTAATTCAGCTTCAATTTTAGCAGAAATCGCTACTGCATTATCTAATGTTTGAGTGCCCGTCTGAGATTCATCTACATTCACCACATACAACATTGGTTTGCGAGTTAATAAATTTAGCGCAGCAATATATGGCTCTTCTAATTCTGGATCCAACTCCACACTACTAGCTAACTGTCCTGCTTCTAACGCCATTAAAATTTTTTTAACAGCTACTTGTTCTTTGATAGCTTCTTTATCTTGACCGCGTACTTTCTTATCTAATTTTTCCGCATGCTTTTGCAAGCTTTGTAAATCAGCCATCATTAATTCTAGATTAATTACATCTACATCATTTTTAGCATCCACTTTGCCATGTACGTGAATAACATTTTCATCTTTAAACTCACGCACCACATGAACAATGGCATCCACCTCGCGAATATTGGTTAAAAACTTATTACCCAACCCTTCACCTTTATGTGCTCCTGCTACTAAGCCAGCAATGTCCACAAACTCAATGGCGGCCGGAATCGTTTTGGCTGATTTGGATAATTCCGTTAACTTCGCTAACCGCTCATCCGGCACCGCCACCACTCCTACATTAGGATCAATGGTACAAAACGGATAATTACTAGCTTCAACCTGAATTTTGGTAAGCGCCTTAAATAAGGTGGATTTGCCAACGTTTGGCAAACCAACAATGCCAATTTGTAATGCCATGCTAATATTATTTAAACTCGGGGTACAACGGAAACTTAGCAGTTAAATCTAACACGGCTTGTTTTACTTCTGCTTTCACGGCAGTATTATCGTGATTTTTCAACATTTTTAGTATTAGTTCAGCAATCACTTCCATTTCGGGTTCTTTCATACCACGAGTAGTCATCGGCGGCGTACCTAACCGAATACCAGAAGGATCCATTGGTCCACGAGGATCATCAGGAATAGTGTTCATGTTCAATGTAATGTTTACTTCATCTAACACTGTTTGCGCAATTTTACCGGTAATACCTAATGGAGTTACATCAGCCAAAATGAGGTGATTGTCGGTAATGCCGCCATGCATAATTTTTAAGCCACCAGCTTTCAATTTTTCACATAACACTTTAGCATTCTTACGAATCTGTTTCGCATATTTCTTAAATTCTGGCTTCATGGCTTCCCCTAACGTAGCAGCCAAGGCAGCAATACCGTTTTCATGTGGACCACCTTGTAAGCCTGGGAACACGGCTTTATCAATCGCCTTAGCATATTTTTCTTTACACATAATCATGCCACCGCGAGGACCACGCAACGTTTTGTGTGTTGTGGTAGATACCACATCAAATACGGGTACTGGATTATTTAATTCCCCAGCCGCAATTAAGCCAGAAATATGAGCAATGTCTGCCATAGTAATAGCGCCAACTTCATCGGCGATGGCTTTGAACTTAGCGTAATCTAAATCACGTGAATAAGCCGAGAATCCTGCTAAAATTAATTTGGGTTTGTGCTCCAGAGCCATTTGGCGCAAATTATCAAAATCAATCAAGCCATCAGCACCAGTTTTATAACGCACAAAATTATACACTTTAGCCATGAAGGTAACCGGATGCCCATGGGTTAAATGACCACCATGAGAAAGATCCATCCCTAACACGGTATCACCTGGTTTTAACAAAGCGGTATAAACAGCTAAGTTAGCTGGTGCGCCAGACAAAGATTGTACGTTCACATGCTCCGCTCCAAAAATTTGTTTAGCACGATCAATTGCCAATTGTTCAATTTGATCGATCCATTCCTGACCACCATAATATCGCTTCCCAGGATACCCTTCAGAATACTTATTTGTACACACACTACCCAAAGCTTCAAGTACCGAATACGACACAAAATTTTCTGACGGGATCATTTCCAAGTTATTTTTTTGACGTTGAAGCTCCCCTTCAATAAGGCTAGCTAATTTCGGATCGGTGACTTTAAGATGATCTAACATGGGTAGAATGTGTTAATAATTATGCTTGCATTGTACCATAAGCATTGCTTTGAGTAAATTACTTCGATCTATCTTCTCCAACTTCTTTCAGTGCTTAAATAAAACAAGGCGATGCAATTTATTTTCCTGCTAAACTAAAATGCATTTATTTGAAATGTGTCTATTCGATTCGCATGAACTGCGTAAGGCCAGATAGATACTGCACTGCTAACAAAGATAGCAGATGCAACAAT
>CAZZNZ010000049.1:0-5745 GCA_964655875.1 uncultured Gammaproteobacteria bacterium
ATCAGTAGCTCATCAAAACTTAAGCGTTGTTTGGCTTGTTGATACTCTAACCAATCTTTCGGAAAATGCAGCTGATGCAAGGCTTGATCTAAAGGGAGTAAATGGTAATGCTCGATTACATTCATTGGCAGCCAATCGGTTACGGAGTTTAGGCGTAAGGCCTGAGACATAAAATACCGCAGTTGTTTTTGGGTGACGCCCTCAGTTAAAGGGTAATGAGGTACTAATCGAGCGGTATGTAAGGTGTCTGGTTTAACGAGTTCATACACAGGATTACTCAGCACCAATTTGTTTTTATAAAGGGTTAGTTTTCCAGAAAAATAATAGGTTTGATTTAAGTGCAGTTGTTCAGCAATATATGGCTGATTAAACCAAGTGACATTAATTTTACCGCTGCTGTCTGTTATCGTAGCGGTAGTAACAGTAAAGCGGCGGCGTTTCCAACTCCGGCGATTGCTAACTTTATTGAGTTGACCACAGATGGTTACCACACCATTATTGGGTAAATCAATAATGGGCGTAATGTTGGAGTAATCATCATGACGCGTTGGAAAATGATAAACCAGATCAGATACGGTTTTAATCTGTAGTTTAGCCAAATGCTCCAGCATGGCCGGACCAATCCCACGCAAACTGGACAGTGTCATAATGTTTTAGCGTTCACTAACTTATGATGTTGTTTTTGTAATTGATCTAGTTTATTACGATATTTTTTTTGAGCACGTTCTGATTGAGCGAATAATGCCATAGCATTAACAATATTAATTGGTAGAATATTAATAATAGGAATGATTTCAACCAACATAGCTACAATAGCTTGTAAAGCGCGTTTGTTATCAAATACTTCTTTGCGCCACAATTTTGTTTGCCACCAAATAATTATTCCCTGAGCAGTAATACAAGTAATACTAAATAAACTAGCTATACTAGCTAAGAAACCGGTTAAAGACAAAATGGATAAAATAAAATCTGTACCTTCTTTAAAACAGACAATTAGTAGATATTCTGTACTAAAATTAAAGGTTAAATCGCGCACTTTTTTTTCCATTTCTTGAATATTTTTGTTCACGGATTTGATTTGTTTTCGTCGCCTCATTGTATTTAATACTTGACGAAAACGAGATGCTTCAGACACTTGTTCGTTTTGTTTGTTAGTACCAACAGGTTGAGTAGCTTGTCCACCGGAGACAGCATCGATTCCTGGAGTACTTTTGCTAGGCTGCGCATCATCACCAGGTTGTTTAGTGGAATTAGTAGGTACTGGTTGAGTTTCTGGCTTGGCTAGGTTGTTACTAGTTGTGTGATCAGGTGATTGTGCGGTTGATCCATTAAGCTGGTTGTTGGATTGAGCGCTACTGTCTCCAACTGGGTTAGCTGGGTTAGGGGTAACTGTTGCGGTGGTCGGTTGTCCAGCTAATTGCTCTTGGAATGTTTTGTTAGCAAACTTTTGCATGTCTTGCTGGCGTTGTTCTGGAGAGTCAGCATAATTAAAGGCTGGTTCGGCTTGATTGCCTAAGGGTGTTGTTTGGGGTGATGTTGCACTGCTTGGAGATGTAAGACCTGACATGGTCGGTACAGGTGATGCTATGTTGGGTTCGGCAGGGAATTGCTCTACTGACGACGAAGTGTCCTCATCGGGTGTGCCAGGGGTTTCTGAGACTGATCCAGCATTTGAACGAGTGTTTACCGGAATTTCTTCACCTACTCCTTCACCCGGCATCTGGCTGTTCACTATGCCCATGGTAGTGTTGGGTGCAATCCTATTCTTAGGAAGTGTTTGTTGCGCTTCAGCAATCCCAGCGGGGGATGCTGTTTGTAAACTATCGCTTAAGCCATGTTCAACCGCTACACCTAGTGCTATTACTTGTTGTGCCAAAGTATGGAGTGCCAGTACGTTTTTATTAGCCGATTCTGGTATGAGATCAATCCCTTTTAAGGCGTTTTTAATCAAACCTAACACCGCTGTATTGGGCACAGTTAACCGAATGCCTGGCTTGGCTAAGGCTCTAGTGGTAACCTGCTCAATAAAATTTGCCACTTCAGCAGCGGAGGTGTTAGTTGGTTTGGTTGATTGCGGCATAATAATCCATCCACTGGCGCATTAATTGTGTTAAGGCAATTACTTGGGTTTTACATTGGTTGGCTAGTTGTTCTAATTGCTCTTGTTGAGCATTGTTAGATAAATGATCATTTAATTGCACACAGCGCATCTGCACATGATAAATTTTTATCAGTTCAACCACTAATTCTTGCATATAATGAGTTTGTGTTTCAACAGCAACAGTCTTAGCTTGATTCGGTAATTGTCGTAATAGATCGTTATAATGCTGAGTTAATCGATGCGCCAACTCAGCTTGAGCATTAGGCACTGAATTTGACCATCTCGCTTGAAATTTTTGAGCGGCTAATTGGCGCTGAAACGTTTTTTGAATATCAAAATCATTAGCCATAATTAAGGTTACTGTACAATAAACGATGCCTAAAATCAACTCAAATCCTTTACATTGTTTAACTGGTTTGCTAAGATACGTCTACTTTGTTATTTTATGCCCTGGTAGCCCAGTGGATAGAGCGTTCGGTTGCGGTCCGAAAGGTCGCAGGTTCGATTCCTGCCCAGGGCACAAACTAAATTTTTAGAAATCGACTAAGCTGTTCTTCTACAGCCTCTTCTTCTTTTTCAATATCTTCTGGAAGATAATTTAATAAAATATTACGAATTGCCACTGGATTTTGATTTTCTAAGTGAATTGGTAATTCTGAGCGTAGCATTTGTTTTAACGTAAAGTATAAAGTTTTGATATCAGGCGCATTATACACAATCCAAAACGATTCAAAGTTTTCATAAGGGTAAAATTTTTCTCCTAAAATTACACCTTCTTCGGTAATGATAAACTCAACTAAATTTGGGGTGTTGCGTTCATGGAAATATAAGATAATACCCACCAATAGAATGATAATGACAAACAAAAAATTACGAGTCCATAGAGCTTGTATCAAGAAAAATCCACCAATTAAAAATGTCATCACATACCAACCGAAAAAGTGCTCGTATTTAATATATTCTGGCACAGCCCACTCGGCTAGAATTTTACCATATTTTGTATCTTCTCCCACTGCCATATAGAGTAGTATACTTCATAATTATAGATTTGGGTATATTGGCGGAGAGGGAGGGGTTCGAACCCTCGATACGGGTTTACCCCGTATAACAGGTTAGCAACCTGCCGCTTTCGACCACTCAGCCACCTCTCCTATTAGAGCACAGCTAAGTATAATGAAACATCTAAATTTAGACAAGTAGGCGGCAGGGTAGTATTCTATCTCTATTTAATCTATTGCCAGCACTGCTCCATCTACAAGGTTAGCACCGGCCTGGTAGAGTAAGTGAGCGCAGCTAGCCATAGTACTACCGGTGGTATAGACATCATCAACTAAGAGTAAGTTGGCGCCTTGTAATTGTGATTGGTAGATTGGATTGATAATAAAAGCCAGTTGCAAGTTCGTTAGCCGTTGTTGACGATTTAATTTAGCTTGAGGAGCAGTATAGTTCTGGCGCAGCACTGCTTCTAATATGGGTAGGCTAAATTGTTGGGCAATCACTGTGCTTTGATTGAATCCGCGCAATCGTTGTCGCCGACGATGTAAGGGGATAGGCACCGCATAATCATAGTGGTGGGCTGGTAGGTACTGAGCCAGAGCTTGCCCTAACGGTATGCCTAATTCTTGGATATAGTGATATTTAAGGATTTGAATTGCCTGTTGTAGTAAGGGGGAAGTTTGATATTGATTCAGATAATATAGCGTGTTTATCCTAGGATTAGGCTGCTCTACTGGAACAACTTTACCCGGGGCGCTTATCTTAGCCACGCACATTTTACATAGCCAAGTATCCCATTGATTACAACCTAAGCATTGTTTGGGGAAGAGGAAATCTAATAACCAAGTAAACATAAAAGGCGCTGGCCAAGACGGCGTGCGCTCAACATATGTATTATAGCACATCATTTCCCTACGGAATAGAAGGAGAAGAGTAGATTATTTTTTTGTAAACGTGATTTTCTGTTTAGTGTAACCAATATTCACAGTATCTCCTGGCTGAATTTCATCTTTCAACATTTTTTCAGCTAAAACATTTTCTAGTTCGGTTTCAATGGTGCGGCGAATAGCGCGAGCTCCTTCAATGGGAGTATAGCCAATTTTAGCGATTTGACGCAATAATGGTTGAGTGGTAGTTAATGTAATATTTTTATCAGCTGCCCGAGCAAATAACTGCTTCAGTTGCAAGCTAACAATTTTTAACAAGCTAGCTTCTGTTAAGGGTTTAAAAACAATGATATTATCAATTCGATTTAAAAATTCTGGCCGGAAATGGTTAGGCAGCTCATCTAGCACTTGTTTTTTAACGTTATCGTAAGATAAGGCAGCGGCACTATGCTGCGGCACTGTAAAACCAATAGCAGCTTGTTGTTGAAAATGTTCCAAACCAATATTAGATGTCATAATAATAACGGTGTTTTTGAAATTTACTTTTTTACCGGTAGCATCAGTTAAATGACCCTCATCTAAAATTTGTAGTAACACATTAAACACATCGTGATGTGCTTTTTCAATTTCATCAAATAAAATCAAGGAATAGGGGTTATGTTTCACTTGATCTGTTAGCTTAGTTCTTTCTTTATAGCCTACATAGCCGGCGGGTGCGCCAATTAATTTAGAGATGGAAAACCCTTCAGAAAATTCCGACATATCAATTCGAATCATATTCTGTTCACTGCCAAACATTTCATGAGCTAGTGTTTTAGCTAACTCTGTTTTACCAACTCCCGATGGCCCAAGAAACATAAACGAGCCAATCGGTCGGTTAGCTGATTGTAAACCAGCTCGAGAGCGTTGGATTAATTTTGCTACCGTAGTAGTGGCTTCAGTTTGGCCAATTACTCGATTAGCTAAAGCAGTTGGTAAATTCAGTAACCGTTTTTTTTCGGGAGCTACTAAATCTGTTAATGGTATACCGCTAATTTGAGCTATGACACTCGCAATATCGGCAGCAGTAATACTACCTTTAGCTAAGCGAGTAGTAGAATGATTAAGCTCGTGTTCTATTGTTTGAATTTCTTGTTTAATTGTTCGTTCGCGTTGTTTTAACTTAATTACCTGTTCAAACTGTTCTTGTTTAATTAAACTTAATTTTTGGCTTTGCAGCTCAGTTAATCGATCTTCTAAGTTCGACAAACTTTGCTCTAATGGATGAATTGGTTTTTGTACGGTGTAACGAGCAGCGGCTTCATCAATTAAATCAATGGCCTTATCTGGTAAAAATTTATCGGTGATGTAGCGTGTAGATAATTTTACAGCTGCTTCAATTGCTTCAGGTTCAATGCGGACATGGTGGAATTGTTCGTAACTACTTTTGATACCTTGAAGTACTTGAATAGCTTCAATCATTGTGGGTTCTGTTACATAGATTGGTCGAAAACGTCGTTCTAACGCGCTATCAGATTCAATATATTTTTGATATTCTTGCTCTGTGGTAGCGCCAATACAGCGAATTTCTCCACGAGCTAAGCTAGGTTTTAAAATATTAGCGGCATCCATCGCGTTGCCGCCACTGCCCGCTCCAATAATAGTGTGAATTTCATCGATAAACAATACAATATTAGAATGAGCTTTAAGTTCATCGATAATTTGTTTAAAGCGCGCTTCAAATTCTCCACGATACATGGTGCCTGCTACCACCAAACTTAA
>CAZZNZ010000050.1:0-5687 GCA_964655875.1 uncultured Gammaproteobacteria bacterium
AATAAAAGAGAATAAGATGTAAATCAAAGCTTATCAGTTACTCTTGCGGAGGCAGAACACCAACTTACGAGCAGTATTCCACGAATCCCCTGGACGAGCATCACTCGTACTCAGCCAGAGGCCATTACCATGGCGACCCATACCGAAGACCTCCGGAGAGTCGGAAGCCGCAATCGATTGCATACCAATAGACAAATATTCACCGCTAGGTTGATCGGTATACTGCAATCGATAGTGTGGCCCAATTTCGGCTGGACAGAGTTCTAGGCCAAGCTCTTGAGCGCGAGCAAATAATTGCGTTGTTGTACAATAATCGGTAAAGCCTAAATCTGCCACCGTGAGTAGAATAGTGTCCAATGGATAGTGTTCCTTTGCTGTGGTAAATTCTTTGTCATTCATCGTCGCTCTTGCCAAATAATTAATCTTTACCCCTTGCGCTTCCATGGCCGTTTGGAGTTGTTGGTTTGTTTTTCCACCTAACTCAATTGTGCGTTTCCGAATTTTCCGTTCAGGAAATTGGATATAGAGATGTTCGAGATGCCCTAATTGCGTAAAAATTCCAGTGTAGAGTGGCCCTACATAGGCTTTAGTCTGTTCGGTTACTTCAGTTTGATTATGGGCAATTTGCTCGGCTGTACAGTCAAAAATAATCAACATATCTGTTTCTACGTTCCGTTGGCTGCGTAACTCAGCGATTCGTGGGTCAGAACACTTCCCGCTATTATCAGGATACCCAAACCCTTCAATTGGTGCCTCAACTTCATACAAAAAGAGTAATTCTTCTTTATTGATCGATTGCTGTTGACGTGTTTTGTGTTCAATTGTGGTTAATAGTGCCATATCGGCAGATTTCTTTTCATAGGCTTTGCCATCGGGAAATTCATGCATCTTTTGTTGTACGACAGGTGCAATATACGGATCTATGTTTTGATCTTCGGCAATACCTCGTACTTCAGCAATAGTATTGTCTTCCATACGAATGGCTACGCGAGGAATGGTATTGTTTCCCTGTTCATCTTGTGAATAGTACACGTAAAAATCTCCTCGAGAGAGTTGTGATTGCGCAACATTTTCACCAGCGGTACACCAACCAGTGCCGTGTCCCTGAAGGGATTGTACCAATAACATGTGATCTGAACCTTGGGGATATTTAATCCATTCACCTTTCGTATTGTGCAGTATGCCTTCTGCAGCTGGTGTGACTTTTTCGATTGCCCACGCATACAATTTGGCAAAATCTGCTGTATTCAGGTGTTCTTGCAGCTCTGGTGCCACATTACGTGTGTCTTCTGGAAGATTAGTATCATATTGAGCACTGTCAAATGAAGCGATATGTAAATCTTCAATCACTTGTTCTCTATCGATGCTTACAGTCGGATCTTGTTGTTTTAATTCAGCAATTCTGGTTGCTATCTGTTGTTGGCGCGCTCGATTATGTTTCTTTTCCGCGCGCGTTACTTCTTCTTTAGCTGTTGCCACCTTTTGCTTATAGTCCTCATCTTGTTGTACGCTATCTAATACATACGCTAAGGCTTCGCGATTGAGACCAGGAAATGGATTTGTTGTGGATTCATCACGCGTCGGAAATCGTTTTTCATCCTTGTCATAACTGCCTAATCTCATTACCGAACGCATCACCCAATATTTCAACCAATCAGGATAATTCGCATCATCCGAAGCTAAATAATCCACCCAACTATCGAGAGATTGTTTCTGTTCATTGATCCGAGCCACAATTTCCTCAGTCCTCTGTTTTTCTTCGTTGGAAAAATGTTCTAGTTCAGTTTGAATCTTTCCTCCGTGGCCAATCGTTTCAACCGCTGTCGTGATCTTCTGTTGTACATGGTCTGGTACTTCAATATCGCCATGACCACGCTCGCGTGCCAGGCGTTGCTGATACTTTAAATATTCTTTGGTAGCAATCTCTGGCGTGACAATCAAACGTTCGTGCATAAACCGCTTCATCATGGCAATGTTACGCTCTTGGCGATCTATTTTGCCACCTTCACGTTTAGGTGGATTAAATACTCTCTCGAGCCGATAGAGATAATTCTGAATACGCGCGTCTCGTGCTTCTTTAGGTATTTTTACATCCTGCTGTTGCCCAGTACGTTTGGCTGCGCGTTGTACTTCTGGCGATTTATCCAGTGCATATTTTTTTCTGAGAAAACTCGGATTTTTATCTAACATATAGCAGAATATTATCACAAATACCTCAACATTTCAAGGGTAACAATCCGTTCGCTTAGCAGCGGCCGCTGGCTAAGTTTTCGGTCACTGCCTTCCGATTCAATTTCTTTTCCTTTCAAAAACTGTTCGTCCAGCGTGTATGCATCTCGGCCATACACAGATATATTCAATAACTAAACTTTTCACGATGTATTTGATAGCGCGGCACATGACGATCATGTAATATAGTTTTTACAGCCGCTAACATCGGATCTGGTCCACAAACTATGTATGCATATTGGGTCATATCCCCTACAACTTTGGCAATCACCGTATCGGAAATATATCCTTGAATCACCTGATGATCAGAGCAAGGTTTGGCACAAATTTTAATATACTTGAAATGATTATACTGTTTGGCTAATGCAACAAACTCGGTATCAAACGCAAAAAAATTTGGATCGCTCACGCAATAAAACAAATAAATTTTTCTCGGGTCTTTCCGTTCTAATAGCCGATAAATCATACAGCGCATTGGTGTAATACCAATACCTCCAGCTAATAATACTAAATCTTTGGCATTATACTGCAACATTTTATTAGCCGTACCGTAAGGCCCGGTTAAATATAACATTTCCCCCACTTTGATCTGAGCAAATTTTTTGGTAAAGTTGCCGAAAATTTTAAAGGTAATTTCGGCAGTGTTGTCATTATAAATCCGACAAATTGAAAACGGATGCTGATCATCAGTGGAGTTAATCGTTACCATGAGATATTCTCCAGCCTCCCAAGTGGTAATATATTTTTCCGGCACTGCAAACCGCACTGTAAACGTATCTTTCGCTACTAATGTAATTGATTGTACAGTGGTTTTGAATGATAGCAAACGTAAATCAAATGCCCATTTATACAACATGCCACAAACTGTTAAAGCAAAAACTATAATATAATACCAACCGGTTGGCGACTGTAATGGCAATGATTGCCAAGCATGCACGAAAATTAAAATAAAAAATACATAATTCAAGTAATGTAAAATATTCCACAAATCATAATAGCGCTTACGAATAAAATAAGAGGTTAATCCCGTAATCAACAAAATCATTAAAGCTAAAGCACCTAGAGAAATTAGCCGCCCATACGGGTGTACAAATGGAATGAATAACTGCCAATGATTCCAACGCCAGGCATAAAATAACGGATGCACAAATATACCAATACTCGCACCATATCCTAAATAATTATGCAGCTTACCGTGCAACGATTGTGGTAACAAACGCCGCACTACACCTTGACGAAAACCACTTAAAATTAACCAGGAAAAACTAATATACGACACATCTGTGAGCATTTTCACAGCATAGATATACCAAGCATAATACTCGTAGGTTAAGCGAAATAATACCGGAACATAACTCAAGCCAATTACTATAAAGCCGAGCGAAATTTTCTGTTTCATTTTGCTTGTCCAAATGTATTCAGCGCCATATTCCAAACATTATCCACTTCGGCTGGAGTAACTGGTTCAATATTATCAGATGAAATCTGAGACAAAGTACTAATATCAATAGTATATTCTTCGCCCACCACGCATTCGACTATTATCTTCTCCTCTAAATATTGCTCAAGCACTTGATGGATAGTTTGCAAATTATTACTCTGTTGTAAACGATTGCGATGAAAATCAAATTGTAGGCCCAAACGCAACACATTAGGCTCGAATACCCCTACCACTTTAGCCACCATCAAACTCATCGCTAAACTATGATTAATGGCCTTTACAGCAGCAATGATATTAGTCCATTGATCTTGCACCACTTGAGTTTTAGCTTGATGCAACACGGCGCTAGCTTGCGGTTTAGTTGATTGAATAGATTTATGCATAGCCGCTGGTACAGATCGAGGCAATGCAGGTGGAGTTATAATTGGAGTTGAGGTGGTAGACGTAGTTGATTGACACCACATGACCCCCGCTACTTCTAATGGTAAGACTGGAATCGGCAAATCTATTAAGCCTAATGGTAAATGAATAAACTGATTAGTAAGTTGGGCTAATTCCGCTGCGGTAGTAGTACCTAATAATTGAATGAACGCTTGATGCTGATCTGGGTGTATATCCAAAACAGCTAAGTGCTCTAAGGATTGATCTACACGATATAGTAAAGCCTGCCGCATCACTTCTAATAACTTGCGATGCAATTCTTTAGTTTGAGCACCGGCGATACTAGCCTGTTCTAAGGTTTGTAAATAATTACGAGTATGTCGCTGAACCAAATGCGTAAATAATGCTAGCGCCGTGACCATATCAGCACGCGGCATAATTAAATCGGCTTGCTCGGCAGTAATGGTTTTATCACCAATCGCTAATACTTGACCTAATAAACTTTCAGCGTCACGCATTGCTCCTCCAGCACGATGAGCAATGCGCTCTAACACATCCGTATCTATAATAACTCCTTCTTGAGCACAAACTACTTGTAAGCGCTGCACTATGGTAGTTAAAGGAATGGTATGAAAATCAAAACGCTGACAACGTGAAATAACGGTAACCGGAACACGATGTAATTCTGTTGTTGCTAAAATAAACACCACGCGTTCAGGCGGTTCTTCTAAAATTTTTAACAACGCATTAAATGCTGAGGCTGATAACATATGCACCTCATCGATAATAAATACTTTATATTCAGATTGACTAGGGGCAATATGAGCATTTTGAATAATATGTTCTCGCACATGATCCACACCGGTATGGCTAGCCGCGTCTATTTCAATAATATCTAACAAAGAAGTCTGGTTATGATTAATAGCTTTGGCAAATAACCGCGCAATCGTAGTTTTACCAACACCTCGTGGTCCAGAAAAAATATACGCATGCGCGATATGACCTTGTTGAATTTCATTGATTAGCGTGGTAACCACATGCTGTTGATCTACCACCTCAGCAAACGTTTTAGGACGATACTTACGATATAATGCCAAACTCATGCTGTTATATTCACTAATTCAGCCTCTGCGCCACTAGTTAATTCTGCTTCTGCGCCAGACGTTAAATATTGCTGTGTAGTTGCCGGATCATGAATAATATTTTCTACTGCCGCCCAAACACTGTTAGCATCTTGGGGTGTTAAGATCACTACTTCATTACCGGGTTGTCCTTTAAAATATGTAACAGCGGCCATTATCACACGATAAGAACGTTTATCCACTACCACACTGTAATCACCTGTATTATTATCTTGTTCCAAAATACCCACCAAACGCTTACGCTCCACTGGTCCAATTTGTTTATAAATAAAGGAGCCATCATTCCGAACCGTTAATTTTAACAAATCACCTTCTACTAGCTTAGATTTTGACACATAGTTCGCCGGAATGGCATAAATTTTTCCATCAGCCGCCACCATATTTTGACCATTAAATACACCTTCAACTATCTGGCCTTGAGGCTCATAAGCCAATTTAGCTACTGTGGTATTAGTTACCAATAGACTATTTGGGTTCAATTCGGCTAGCAATCG
>CAZZNZ010000051.1:0-5604 GCA_964655875.1 uncultured Gammaproteobacteria bacterium
CACCATGGGAATACCTCCACTCCACAAATGATTTGACAAAGCGTTGATATTCGAGTTGTTGTTCAGTTGCTGGATAATAAAACTGCTTTACAATAGTTAAAGCTTCATTGAACGCAATTAACGGAATGGTGTTCACTTTTGTGGCATGTTCACTTAAAATATTCAGCGTATCTACTCGCATTGAGGTTACGGTATCACCGTGTAACTGCATAGTGATTCCTGGCAACCGTAATGGTAATAAATCCACTGAGCTGTTGTTATAGTGTAGGCTGGTGTGAGGAGGGAATACTACCAGCTCACGAGTTTGCACAGGAGTAGCATCACCATTTTTACAAAATGTATCTTTCGGCAAAGTACGATGATCTTCGCTTGTACGAACCATCTGCACTTCCGTTTGCTCTACTTCAACAATATGATGTCCCCGTACAAAAGAAAATGCAATATCATTAGCCGCGTTGTCTGTTACATTACTCACTAAGTTAGGTAGTGTACAAATCGCTGCTTGGCGCATTTGAAATTCAATCATGCCGGTATTGCTAAGGGCAATAAATAAAGGCCTAAATTCAGTGTTAGAATCCTCAATATAATACGTATCATTCACATAGGTAAACTGATTGAGTGGTAAAGAATTAAAATAACGTAACGCCAATAATTCTAACTCAACCTGGGTTAACGTTTCAGGTGTAGCATAAATATATGCTTCTGGAACACTAGTCTTAGTAGTGGCAGGTAAATTTATAGTAATCGTGGGTCGTAATTCTGCTTCAGTAATTGCATCTGGAATAGCATGGGGATATTTCGTACTAAATAACACGCCAGTTGTCTTGGTTAAGGCATGATCGCTATATTGCACAGCTGGTAACTGTTCATTCATAGTATTCGGCATCGGCTGAGTTGCAATAAGCTCATCATTAAATTCAGAGCTATCTGTAACATCAGTATGCGTTTTAGGCCACGACCAGCGCATTGGATAATTCCACAGCAATATACCAATGCTTCCCGCTAAAATACATAGGGCACTTGTAATAGCCGTAGGCGCTAACCAACGCTGCCACCATAATTGTTGAACAAAAGCCAACCGAATAGGCTGACGTTGCTGCAACTGTTGCCACAAAGCTTTAGGCTTCTTTAAATGAGTTAGTGTTATAGTATGCCACTGACTATAAATTTGGCGTAAACGATGTTCCGATAACTGAGTAGCGCATCGTTGTAAAGCATGTTGAACGGCAGTTACATCTTGCTGTAACACAGTAGCAATTTCAAACTGTTCTAATTTTAAACCATAACGCAAAGCACATATACGATGATCCTGTGACGTAAAAAACTGAATAATTTCCCACTCGGGCATGGAAATTATTTTTGGTAATGACGATACGTCCATGGATTCTACTGGTAAACGAACATAATACTCCAACACTTGTTCAGATAATTCTAGCAAGTATAGCCGAATGCTGCGTTGTGGAGTAACTTCAATTTTATGATCATAACGTTGAGCTCGACTAAAAATCTGTACTACTACTGGAATAACATCACGCTGCTTAGTAGTACGCAAAGCAATACTACAAAAACTATAAATCTCGGCCACATGACTATTAAACAATTCAGAAAACTTCATAGTAACGTGTAGTATACCAAACTTTTGACAAATCAGCCTAATGCCGCTATGATAATGGGCACATCGCCGGGTGGAGCAGTGGCAGCTCGGATGGCTCATAACCATCAGGTCGCGGGTTCGAATCCCGCCCCGGCAACCAATGAAACGTCTTACCCAAATCGTCTATGTTGGGTGGCTACTACTGTTACCCTGGCAAACACATTATGTACTAACAGCTAGCAACAATCCCTTTGGTGAATTGCGTTTATATGGGTTTGATATTGGTTTTATTATCCTAGTAAGTTTATTTGTGTGGCACTGGTATCACAGTGCCGAAAAAATACGTTGGCCGGTGCTATGGATCTATTTAACTGTATTTGCCTTAGTGGGTTGCTCAGCATATTGGGCAGAAGATCGCTCTGTGAGTTTTTACTACTGGATTCGCTTGGGTGAAGCATTCATTGCCGGTGGAATTAGCTTAAGCCAACTCATTACTTCTCGCTTCATTTTAATACCGTGCTTGATCAATGGACTAATACAATCCGGATTTATTTTTTATCAAACTATTAGTCAGCATATTGCGGCGAATAGTTGGTTAGGCATGGCGGCTCAACATCCTGATGTTTCTGGCACACCGGTAGTGGTTACTACCACCGGGCGTTTTTTACGTGCTTTCGGCACCATGCCTCACCCCAATATTGTGGCCGCTATTCTTGTATTAAGTTTAATAAGCGCTGTGTTATTATGGCAAAACAACTTAAATGCCAGACGCTATCTAATACTTATAGCCATGCCCGTTCTCACCCTGGCATTAATACTAACATTTTCTCGAGGCGCTATTTTAGCATGGTTCATATTCTGCATAGGCAGTATGATTACTGATCATTTTAAACATAGCGCGCTACAATATAGTGCGCTGCTCATGTTATTGGTAGCTGGGGTAATTTACTTTCCGTTAATTACTAGCCGAATAACAGCAAACAGTTTTGTAGAACAGATTTCCATTACAGAGCGGTCACAACAATTCAAACAGGGCTGGCAATTTCTTGAACAACATTGGACCACCGGACTAGGCGTTGGAAACTACAGTGTGATCATCGATCATCATGAGCCTATTCATTTTACCCCGTTATTACTGGCAGTTGAGCTGGGCATCATGACCACATTATTATATTACTATCTGTTTGGAATAACCCTGTGGTATACCCCTTTAGGCAATTCTGGCCGCTTGTTACTGGTTAGTATGTTCATCATGAGCATATTTGATCATTACTTTTGGACAATTCCCAGTATGATCATACTGTGGTTTATAACGCTAGCTTTAGTCCAAAAAAAGTCCTAAATAGTAGCATTTGACAGTTTTTTCTAGCTGCGGTACGATGTATTTAGCACTCTTACTCGTAGAGTGCTAATTATTCAAAACTAACTAATTTATTAATTTATAGCGAGCGTATGAATCTACAACCCGTTGGGAACCGCGTCTTAGTACGCCCACTTACCGAAGATGAAGTGACCACTTCTGGTATTGTGTTGCCCCCTACTCATGATAAAGAAAAAAAAGCCGAGGGCGAAATCGTAGCCATTGGCGATGGTGAGGACGTAAAAAAACTCCATTTAACCGTTGGCACTAAAGTGTTGTTTGGTAAATATTCTGGTGATGATGTGGAATATAATAAAGAAGATTTAAAATTTTTGAAACACGACGAAATTTTAGCAATTGTTAAATAATTAACCGATTTATAATATTTTATGGCAAAAGATATCCAATACGATGAAATCTGCCGCGATGGTTTAAAAGCTGGTGTGAACAAACTGGCTAATGCGGTTAAAGTAACACTAGGCCCCAAAGGTCGTAATGTAGTAATTGATAAGGGCTATGGCTCACCTGTCATTACTAAAGACGGCGTAACCGTAGCTAAAGAGGTGAACTTAAGCAACAAAATTGAAAATGTAGGTGCCGAAATTATTAAAGAAGTAGCTTCTAAAACCAACGACGTAGCTGGTGATGGTACCACGACCGCTACTGTATTAGCTCAGGCGATTGTAAATGAAGGTCTAAAAATGGTTGCGGCTGGCGCCAACCCTCTTAGCTTAAAACGTGGCATCGATAAAGGTGTAGAGGCAATTATTGATAATATTAAACATACCTTAAGCAAACCGATTTCTACTTTAGAAGAAAAAGCTCAGGTGGCTTCCATCTCGGCTAATGATAAAGAAATTGGACAAATTATTGCTGAGGCTATGGATGAAGTTGGTGACAACGGTGTAGTAACAGTAGAAGAATCACAAACCTTTGGTATCGATAAAGAGAAAGTTGAGGGAATGCAGTTTGATAAAGGATATGTTTCTGCTTACATGATGACCAATCCAGATCGCATGGAAGCTGAATATCGTGATCCAATGATTTTAATTACAGATAAAAAGATTTCGGCAATTAGCGATATTGTGCCTTTATTAGAAAAAGTGGCTCAAACAGGTAAAAAAGAATTGGTAATTATTGCTGAAGATGTAGATGGTGAAGCCTTAGCTACTTTAGTAGTAAATAAATTGCGTGGTACCTTCCATACCCTAGCCATTAAAGCGCCCGGTTTTGGTGATCGCCGTAAAGAAATGTTGGAAGATATTGCTGTGTTAACTGGTGGTCGAGTAATTACAGAAGAAGTGGGTTTAAAACTCGATCATGTTGAATTAGCTGATTTAGGTAGAGCCGCCAAAGTAAAGGCCACAAAAGATAATACCACTATTATTGAAGGTAAGGGCGAGAAAGCTAAAATTGATGATCGCATTAATCAAATTAAAACTTTAATTGATCGTACCGATTCTGATTTTGATCGTGAAAAACTCGCCGAGCGCTTAGCTAAACTATCTGGTGGAGTAGCTGTATTAAAAGTTGGTGCTGCTACTGAAACAGAAATGGAAGAAAAAAAACATCGTATCGAAGATGCCTTATCGGCTACTAAAGCAGCAGTGGCTGAGGGCATTGTAGCTGGTGGCGGTACGGCTCTAGTTCGTTCCATTGCTGTACTCGATCATGTAACAGTAACTGATGAAGAGAAGATTGGATTAAATATTTTACGTCGCGCTTTAGAAGAACCTGTACGTCAAATTGCTCAAAATGCCGGTTATGAAGGTTCGGTAGTAATTGAGGCTGTAAAAAACCATTCTGGTAACGAAGGGTTTAATGCCCTAACGAATACCTATGAAGATTTAGTTAAGGCCGGTATTATTGATCCTACTAAGGTAACTCGTTCAGCTTTAGAAAATGCTGCTTCAGCAGCCTCTATGTTACTCACTACTGAGGCCGTAATCACTGAAATTCCAGAAAAGAAAGATGGTCCTGAAATGGGTGGCGGCATGCCTGGTGGCATGGGCGGCATGGGCGGCGGCATGGGTATGATGTAATCGCCAAACGCATCTATCCTTAATCCCTCTCCTAATTCAGGAGAGGGATTTGCTTATAGAGAAACATGATGTTATAATTACTCTAATTAATTAAAATTAAAAAATATGTCTACAAACGATATGTCTACAAACGATCTACAATTCGATGCCAAGGACATTGCTGAAAACAAAGTCATGGCGGCTTTAAGTTATATTGGTATCTTAGTGTTAATTCCTTTACTCGCCAAAAAAGATAGTAAGTTTGCTCAAGCTAATGCTAAGCAAGGTGTAGTTACCTGTATTGCAGCGATTTTGGTAGGCTGGGTACCAGTGATTGGTTGGTTGTTAGCTATCGTAATTTTAGTAGTAGATTTGATTGCTTTAATTTCAGTTTTACAAGGTAAATTCTGGCAAATGCCACTAGCTTATGATCTCAGTAAAAAACTAAATATCTAAATCTAACACCTCTTTCTTAATATATTCCTCCCCTTACTCCGGGGAGGAATTTTTTATACTACAATCTTTAAAATGTAGAGAGGATACTAAAGGAAGAGGTAAATAGAAATGTTATGCATTAGCTTCTTTTTCTTTCACAGCAATGGTAACATCTTTCTTAATCGCTTCCATTA
>CAZZNZ010000052.1:0-5566 GCA_964655875.1 uncultured Gammaproteobacteria bacterium
CCAATATTTGGGAAGAAAAGGGTTATTCTTTTGCACGTGCGTTCATGGCAATTTTAACGGCGGCAGACATGGCGTATGATTTAAAGTGTCATCATCGGCCGCTCTTTGAGGTAATTTTACCTATGACTACTTCGGCTAAACAATTGATTCATGTTCAAACAACGTTTAGTAAACTTGCTAAGGTGAAACATCAGCTATTTCCTGATGCGCAAAAAGCGTTTACTTATATTAATGTGATTCCCCTGGTTGAATCTATGGATGCCATGTTTAACATTCGGCAGTTATTAGATCGATATGTCCAACAGCATCAACGTTATTATAAACGTAAACCAGAATATTTGCGGCCATTTTTAGCTCGCAGTGATCCAGCGTTGTTATCTGGCATTATTGCTGCGGTGACAGCAAATAAGATAGCGTTATCGGAATTACAGCAATGGAGCGAACAGCAAGGCGTTCCAACCTACTCAATTGTGGGTACTGGGTCGTTGCCATTTCGTGGTTCGTGCGCGCCCGATCGCATGAACGAGTTTATTGAAGAATATCGAGGCGTAAGAACCGTTACTGTACAATCAGCTTTTCGTTATGATTATTCTTTAAAACAAGTACGCACAGCTATTAAGGCTTTGCAGCAACAGTTACCTCAACAAACCGCACTACAATTTTCGGTGCCCAACACTAAATTATTGCAACACATTGCACGTCAGGCTGCTAACGACTACTACTCTTCCATTACCACTGTGGCCCCACAGATTTTACAGGTTTGCTCGTATATTCCACGACGTCGAGAGCGCCGGCTACACATTGGTTTATTAGGCTATGGACGGGCGATTGGTAAACAACAGTTTCCACGGGCAATTACGTTTACTGCGGCACTGTATTCGTTAGGTGTGCCACCAGAATTAATCGGTACCGGGCGAACATTACGCTCACTAAATAAAGCCGAAGGGGAATTACTACACAAAGCGTATCGTAATTTAGAGCGTGATATTGTCCATGCCGGGCACTATCTGAATAAAGATAATCTAAAATTATTAGCCAAACGACACGCAGGCTGGAAACACATTCAAGCGGACATTCAATTTATTGAAGAATATTTTGGTGTAACGCTGGAGCCTAAAACAGTGGATCAACAATTGCATCATAATGCTACTTCCGATATTCATTATCTATTACGGCGGCGTAGCGATTGTTCAGCGACAGTGTTGAAGGCTGGCCAGCTACGCAATAGCTTGGGTTGATGAAGCGAATGTGAAAATGACCTAGCTGTTATCTTGGCACTAGGATTAAAAAGTGCTAGAATTCAACCAATCAATTATTAATATTTCAGTACAATTATGGAAGAAAAAGAACTGCATCATACGCACAAACAGCCTACCAATAGCGCGCATGAGTGCAATGGTAAATGTTGTAACGATAACGGCGTGTGCGGTATGTTAGATAAAATGCCATCTCGCATGGCGTTTTGGGCAGGTGTAGTAACTACTTTAGGAGTAGTGTTTGCTGCTGGTTTTGTGGTGTTGGTAGTAATGATGGCCAAAGGCGCCTCGTTTAGTACTAATGGCGCCACTAAAACGACAGGTACGGTTACGAATACAACACCAACAGTTACAACAAATACTAATACAGTAGTGGTAAACAATAAAGTGTCGGGAAAAGTTGATTTATCGGATTCCACCAAAGTGCGTGGCACCGGAGATTTAGTGGTAGTGGAGTACTCTGATACAGAATGCCCATACTGCAAACGTTTTCATACCACCTTGCAAGATATGCTGAAAAAATATGATGGCAAAGTGAAATGGGCGTATAAATATATGCCGTTGGAAAGTTTACATCGTAAAGCTAAAAATGAAGCTATTGCAGTAGAGTGCGCTTCTGAACAAGGTAAGTTTTGGGAATATATCGATGAGGTGTATTCACAAACTGGATCCAATGATAGTTTAGACCCAGCCGCGCTGTACACGATTGCCGATAAAGTTGGGGTAAATCGCAGTAAGTTTGACGATTGCTATAATAATGAAAAAACTAAAGCGCGCGTAGAGAAAGATATGGCTGAGGGAGATCAGCTAGGAATTAATGGCACGCCTACCTCATATTTAGCAGATGCTAATGGTAACTTAATCGAAAAGATTGCAGATAGTACGGGTATGTCTGGAGCATTTCCGCTTTCAGGTGGTTCCATTAACCTTTCTACCTTCATTGATAAATACGTGAAATAAACACCTCTCTCCAAACCCCTCTCCTATTCAGGAGAGGGGTTTTTTGTTATTATATTTCCATGAATATTTACGATTGTATTATTTTAGGCTCCGGCCCAGCTGGATTAACTGCGGCGATTTATGCTTCGCGCGCCAATTTAAAAACGCTAGTGTTGAAAGGAGATCAACCAGGAGGTCAGCTTACTACCACAACCGTGGTAGAAAATTGGCCAGGCTATGTAGATGGAATTGACGGCAATGAGTTAATGCAGAATATGGAAAAGCAAGCTGTTCGTTTTGGGGCTGAATTACTGCAAAAAACTGCTACCAAAGTTACTTTCACTCAAGCCCCTTTTACCGTTGAGACCGGCAACGACACCTATCAGGCAAAAACAATCATTATTGCTACCGGTGAACGTTCACGCACTACTGGTGCCTCGGGAGAACAAGAATTATGGGCTAAGGGTATATCCGCTTGTGCTACCTGCGATGGATTTTTCTTTCGCGGTAAAGATATTATGGTAATTGGTGGTGGAGATACTGCTATGGAAGAAGCTAATTTTCTTACCAAGTTTGCTAAGAGTGTTACGCTTATTCACCGGCGTGATAGTTTTCGTGCTAGTAAAATTATGGTGGATCGGGTAAAGGCCAATCCTAAAATCACCATTTGGCTAAATAAAACAGTGGAGAAATTTAACGGTACTGCTAAATTAGAATCGGTCACACTAAAAGATACGGCTACCGGCGAAGTAACTACGCATGCTACTGAAGGTTTTTTCTTAGCGATTGGTCATATCCCGAATACCGATTTATTTAAAGACCAAATTGAACTATTACCCAACGGCTACATTAAAGCTCAAGGGGTAACTACCACCAATATTCCCGGTGTCTTTTTTGCTGGTGATTGTGAAGATAGCCGCTACCGCCAAGCCGTTACGGCTGCCGCGAGCGGTTGTAGGGCGGCCATGGATGTGGAGAAGTATTTGGAGATGTAGGTAGACATGTTGGCGCCATTGATTATTTTTATTATCTTCTGTTCTGCGCCAAGCAAACTCATGCACTAACTTTGCCCTAGCTTTTTATTTGAGCGGGATACCAGAATCGAACTGGCGCTTTTTGCTTGGGAAGCAAACGTACTGCCACTATACTAATCCCGCAATCCAGCTATTGTAACGTATTATGTTATAACTACCAAATTTTATTAGCTTAGAATAATGAGCTTATATTAAAAAGCTTGACAAGCTAGTAAAAAAGAGTATTAATGATTAGTTCATTTAAGGAGAAACGGACGTTCGATTAGTGCGGCTTATTAAAAGCGTAAGTTGTAGTAATCGGATTTTCGTGCGCATAATTGCTTAGAGCCTGATTGAGCTTATGCGCATAGAAGTATCCGATTTTTTCTCACCACTTGGTCTGATATGATCAAGTGGTGAGATGTTTTTTTCTGGAGCTGTTTTGCAATTACATTATGACAGTTTCGCGTATAGCGTCTAAAAGCTCTTTAACAAAATTGAATTTTTTTAAGCCGTTGTTGTAATAGCTAGCTTTTGCTCTAAAAAGCTAATGCGTTTTGCTAAGCGATAATAGTGATTGCGCAATAACACAACCAGCTCATCAATGCAATTCACTAGTTGACTAAAGGATTGTTCGATTTTTTCTAAACGCTGATCGGAAGCTACTTGTTTTGCCTGTACATCAAGCACAATCGATAAAATTTTCTACCGTGTTTCAATAATGCTTTGTATCTGATTGCTAAACTTCTTGACAAGATTAAAAAGTATGATAAAGTATGATGACTATTTTTTATTCCATTGTAGAATAAAAAACATATGGCGGTAGCATAGCAAATATTGACGTAAAATCAAATTTACGGTGTAATGTGAAACCAGTTTATGACTGTCCAATCATTGTGGTGACCCTTCCCCCAGTCCCTTCCCTTTCAAGGAAGGGAAGTTAAACTCCCTCCCTCTTGCAGGAGGGAGGGTTGGGGAGGAAGGTCACCTCAGCGATTGGGCTGCCAAGTCCAAGGTTCTTTACCAACTAGGCCTGTGCCGCGAGAGCAAGTTTTTGCTCTAAAAAGCTAATGCGTTCTGCTAAGCGATAATAGTTATCGCGCATAGCAGCAATTTCGGATTCATGGCGATTGAGCAAAACAACCAGCTCATCAATGCGATTAACTAGTTGACCAAATGACTGTTCAATTTTTTCTAAACGTTTATCGGAAGCTAATTGTTTTGCCTGTACGTCAAGCACAATAGATAAGATTTTCTGCTGTGTCTCAACAATATTTTGTAGTTGATTATCTTGGTTCATAGCGTTAGGCAGTATAGCGCTAATATAGTTATGTAGTCAATCATGACTGTCCAATCATTGCGGTGACCCTTCCCCCAGTCCCTTCCCTTTCAAGGAAGGGGAGTTAAACTCTCTCCCTCTTGCAGGAGGGAGGGTTGGGGAGGAAGGTCACCTCAGCGATTGGGCTGCCAAGTCCAAGGTTCTTTACCAACTAGGCCTGTGCCGCGAGAGCAAGTTTTTGCTCTAAAAAGCTAATGCGTTCTGCTAAGCGATAATAGTTATCGCGCATAGCAGCAATTTCGGATTCATGGCGATTGAGCAAAACAACCAGCTCATCAATGCGATTAACTAGTTGACCAAATGACTGTTCAATTTTTTCTAAACGTTTATCGGAAGCTAATTGTTTTGCCTGTACGTCAAGCACAATAGATAAGATTTTCTGCTGTGTCTCAACAATATTTTGTAGTTGATTATCTTGGTTCATAGCGTTAGGCAGTATAGCGCTAATATAGTTATGTAGTCAATCATGACTGTCCAATCAGTGTGGTGAGGCCACTCACCCCAGCGATTGGGCACTCATGCATCACACTCCTTTTCCCGGTACTTTCTGAGTGTGGTGTAAAGTTTGCCCAATTTCTTGGCTGTTTTTGTATCCTTACCCCCATCTTGTCTAATGCAAGAGACCCGGGGATGGGAGAGGAATACAAATAAACAGCCATTTTCTCCGCCACCTAGCTTCAATTTCGAAGCTGGTGTGGCATGTCGTGTTCGTTGAAAACTTATTTCACGCGATTATTCGCGTCGCAGCTTGGTCAGCTGCTCGGCTTTCTGTGCGTCTAGCTAGAAATTAGATGCACAACTGAGTCCTTAAAGCTTTCCGGCCTCCCAGAGCCGGCTTCCGCCCAAGTTTCCACCACGGGCGGTTGAATTGTTCGTAACACAAGTATGCCCTCATGGTGGAGAGGGTGCGTTTTTACGTTTGGAGAAAGTCATGAGTAGAAAGTTTGCGTTGAATGAAAATGGTGCCACCGGCACTGGGGTCATCTTCGTGATGACCGAGGCCATAAAATTCGGTTATA
>CAZZNZ010000053.1:0-823 GCA_964655875.1 uncultured Gammaproteobacteria bacterium
TAATTTTCATTTAAACGTAAAGCCATATAATAGATCATTATAGCATAAATTTACCGTTTGTGTCTATTGGGATAGAGAGTCATGGTATATGTCTACTGCATAGTGGGTAACCCTTTTGTTAAATCTTCCAATCCCGGAGATGGGTTAGTAAATAACCGACTATCATAAATAATTTGTTCCGCCGGCTTTGATTGTGAATTCGTACCTACAATAGATCGGCCAAAATTAAACTTTTGGGCTAACACTAATCCGACTAACTCTAACTGTAGATTACTTGGTTGTATGATAAAAGTGTTAATGGTGCCATGATTACTTGTGCCTAAAGCAATATGTGCCCCAACAGCTCTAGACACGTTAGGACCAATCGTAATGGTGCCAGTAGCAATCCAGGCTACAGCTGCAATGTTATAAATGTTATCAATGGCTGTATCCCAATAATACGTATCCGCCTGTATGTTAATATTACCGTCTACCACAATAGTACCCTCACCCAAATTATTTTGCCGACCATTCACAAACACCGTGCTAGTAGTGAGATTTAAGGTACCCGCACAATAATATACTTTACCGCCAAGTGGCGTGCTGCTAGATAATGCACTTAGAGCATTCTTTAGTGCTGTACAATCACTATAAGCTGTCTCCTGTTGCTTAGCCTGCTCGATTAATTCACTAACATGAATAGTGCCGATATTCCCTCGATAAACATTGCGAGTATTATCTACGGGTGCATTAATCGCACTATACTGCTCGTTAGAAGCAAAGATAGAGGGATACTTCGTGGCATATTCACTGGAAAAATCGGTAATATCGCCATTAGCTTGAA
>CAZZNZ010000053.1:833-5555 GCA_964655875.1 uncultured Gammaproteobacteria bacterium
TAGGTGGCATTGTATTGACCAGCTGGAGCTGGGTTAGTATTAAATCCTTCTTTAGCGTAAACATTGCCTTGTAAAGTCTGTAACCAAGCCGCGGTATTATCAGTAATATCAGCATCAAACCGAATCCAGCCTAGTCCACTACCCGCTACTTTTCCCGTTCCAGCACTATTAGTACCATTATCATTCCAGCCCCAACCTAATAACTGACGATTACTAAGATCATACCGTACGCCATAGGTAGTGCCATTACCGCCCCCAATGTAGCCATTTAGCTTAATCCAACCCCAATCAGTTTTATTAAACGGCGCTGTTGCTCCATAATTTGCTATACTTGTCCACCGTGCCCAACCATAGAGTTGACCAGTAATTTCATTCCAATGAGCATCCTCTTTCCAAGCCGCCGGATCACTGAGAGTATTTGGCGCTTGCGTACTCACATTCGCTGGATCAAATTCAATCCACCCTAAGCTATAGTTAGGTGTATCCGTATTATTCTCTGCATAGTTACCCGCCCAGGCGTACCCTCTCACTTGACAATGATCATTACAACCATTACCGTTTTCAAGTTGGACCGTATCAATTTTACCATCAGTATCGGGTATATTAGCATGATAGCTAATAAACCCAACTCCTCCATTACTAGATGTGCCGCTACCAGTAGATGGAGTAGTTGGTACATCTGGTGGTGAGTTACCAATCCAGCCATAGCCAAAAGCCTGTGAATAAAGTGGAAAGTTAATTACTTGCCAATATTTATAATTCGCATCGGTACTACCAGATGAATCGCTCCGATAAAATGTGGTCTGTAAATTTACTGGGGAAGTAAGTAGAGTAAGCCACCGTTGACGCGAAAATTCATTACCGGTACCTGCGGTAGTATTCGTGACATAACCAAACGCTTTATTGGTAACAGCAATAGCGTTAGCAGGCAAAACAATATCATCATCATACTGATCACCATCGGCTAAATCAGGGTTATTTGGAATACCCGTATTTGGGCTAATGCCTGATAACACATTAACCGTGCCTACAGGAAATACCACTGCATAATAACGCAGCTGATTTTTATAACTGCCAGCAGTATAACGATAAAAATTAGCTTGCTTGCCATCGCTATCTAAATTACACCCAATCGCCGATTGATTTAAACCATCACTATCGGCATCCCAGGTACAATATAACCACATTCGGCTAGCCGCGGCTCCGCCAGTTTTACCAATATTGATAGCTGCCGAGATATGGCTACCTCCATTAAAAGATAGCTCCCCGGTATCCACCATCACCTCGGATTCTGGTGTAAAGGTAACAACTTCATAACGCACGGCAACAGTGCCTGCCACTCCAGCACGCTGCGCCATAACTGTGCGTGCATCACTTAATAATGCGCCGGTGACTAAAACATTTTTTTCGGTAGGTGAAGTGGGACACGAACCACTACAAGGAGTGTAGGATTTCATCCGCTCTGATACTATCACCATAGATCGGTTATAATCTACTGATGTTAACAAGGCCGTAGAAGCTGTGGTTTGCGTATCAGGAATAACTATTTCACCCCGTTGCACAGAAAACTCATTTAATTTACACTCTATCACGCTATAAGATACCGCTACATCGCCATTCCCGCTACCGCGTTCTAATTTAATACTGTCTAGCGTATCAATATATCCGCTCACTGCGTAATCTAATTCAGACACGGCATCATTCTTGCCTGTGTTGTTAATAATAACAAAAGCTTTGGTAATATTTTTTAAAGATTTAGGCAAAGTTACGCTCAAACTGGTTTGCCCAGCAGGAATGTTTGCTAAAGCTTGTTGCGTCTGACACTGCGACCAATCTACCGCCACTGTACCACCCGTAATAGTTACCTGATTTAATTGGGGTGCCAGGGTAGTATCTGCAATGATAGTATTTTCAAAGTTTACTTTATATTGAATGAATGGATAATGTGGTACCACAGGCACAAATAGTGGTGTAGTATTGGTGGTGTTATTCATATCGGTATAATAAGAAGATGTGGTGCCGTCTGGCCCCATCCAGGCTTCACCAGCACAAGCCGAGTCATCGCACGATTTTAATTGAAAACTTAACTTCAAGGCACCGCGCCGATATAGATTTTGAATCTCGGCATCCCCTAACGCTCGATTAAACACTGCGACTTCATCCATATAACCGTAATATTGTGCAGTGGTATAATTCTTTCCAAAAATAAAATTACTAGCGCTACTATCAAAATTGGTTGTAAAACTATTGGCATAATTTTTTCCGTTTTTATAAAAATATACTTTTTTAGCCACCTCATCGTAAACTACCGCAATATGCTGCCAGGTATTAAAATCCACCGGCACACCGGTATCACCAGCATTTGTGCCATAAAATATTTCAAAATTAGCTTTTCCATTGCTAGGTAATTGAATAGCTACACTACGATCAAACCCTTCATCATTATCAATACTCATTATTACTTGACGTGCTGTCGATGTAGTGTTAGTAGGATAAATCCAAGCAGACCAAGTGGTTAATGGCATCGCACTAGGTTTTGCATCAAGATTCGTTTGTAGCACTTGTCCAGTGGCAGTAAACTGGACACTAGATTTAAATATCGCTGACGTTTTACCAGCAACAGGACAGACACTACAATCAGCTGTGTTATTTAATCCTGAATAATCTATAAATTTAGAGCTGCTCACAGCTTCATCTAAATGCCATAATCCCTTAATGCCCGACATATTTATACTATCGGGATAATTTGTTTCACTTACGCCATTATCGGGTAAGGCTTTTTGATAAGCTTGATATGGCACCCAACTTAATGTGTTCCACGCCTGGATGCTACCAGCGTATTTTATTGTAGAAATAAACGTACCGCTGGTTTGCGGTAAAATTAATTGAACACTATTGGTAGTAGCTGTACCATTTAACTTAGTATTAACATAATTGCTCTCTGGAGCGTTAGCAAAACTATTAGCGGCTTGGTCCACAAAGGTATAGGCTCGGCTTAACTGTGGCCACAAGACAGTAATACAGACAATGATACAGGGAAGAATAATAGCTAAAGGAGCTATTTTATGATATTTCATTGTCCACATTATACCATTTTTTTTAACACAAATCAACCCAGCCACCGAAAATTCTACCTTTAGGGATAAATCCGATTGATCATGCGTGGGAATGGAATAGTTTCCCGAATATGTTTAGTACCGCTAATCCAAGCAGTAATGCGCTCTAAACCATAGCCAAAACCAGAGTGTGGTACGGAACCATATTTCCGTAAATCCAAATACCATTCAAAGGCAGTTCGCGGTAATTTATACTCTTCTAAGCGTTGCACTAATTGATCGTAATCCGCGATACGTTCGGAACCGCCAATAATCTCACCGTAGCCTTCTGGTGCCAATAAATCAGAACAGAGTGCTCGAGTCGGATCTTGCGGATCGGGCTTCATGTAAAAAGCTTTAATCTTGGCAGGATATTTCATTACAAACACAGGAACATCGTACTGCTGAGTTAACATCGTTTCATCATCAGCACCTAAATCATCTTCAACCGCAATATCACTACCAAGACGTTGAAGTTGTTTAACCGCTTCACTATGTTCAATGCGCTGGAAAGGCTGCAAGCATTTTTCAAGTTTACTACTATCACGTTCCAATAGTTGCAATTCAAACTTATTATATTTTAACACATAACGAATAATCGCTTGAATTAATTGCTCCTGAATATCCATGTTACCAATATAATCCACGAACGCCATTTCAGCATCCATCATCCAAAACTCCGTAAGATGCCGACGAGTTTTAGATTTTTCAGCTCGAAATACTGGTCCAAAATCGAACACACGACCATGGGAAAAAATTGCCGCTTCAATATATAATTGCCCACTTTGCGTCAGGTAGGCTTTACCTTCATCAAAATACTCCATTTCAAACAATTCAGTAGTATCTTCACAAGAAGTTGGAGTGAGAATGGGCGCGTCAATTTTTATAAAACCATCACTGTTTAGATGCTGATAGGTAGCGTTAATAACGCTATTACGAATCCGCTGAATCGCCCACTGTTTAGGTGAACGTAACCATAAGTGACGTTGTTCTAATAAAAAATCCGGACCATGCTCTTTCTTACCAATAGGAAAATCTATCGCAGCTAAATGCACCACTTCTACTGCGGTTACCTGTAGCTCGTAGCTCTCTTGCTTTGGATGTTTAGTCACTATACCAGTTAATCGTATTGAGGATTCTAACGTTAGCTGCTCTATCTTAGTCCAAACCGCAACAGAAACTTGCTCTTTAACTACAACAGCCTGTGTAAACCCACTGCCATCGCGCACTTGCAAAAAAGCAATTTTACCAGAAGACCGTTTATTATACATCCAGCCTTGGATAGTAACAGTTTGGTCAACGTATTGAGCAAGGTTGCGAATAAGAACAGCATCCATAAAAACTATTAATTAACGGCGCGTCCAATTATTCAGAAAAAATGGATTTGCGGCTTTGATTATCTTTAAGTCACCATTAGTGCCATCATAATAACTAATGACCGGGTAGCCATCGGTGCCGATAGTGATGGAGGTATGTATACCAACGCTACCAGTAGTATCAATACTATCAGGATTTCCTAAACTACAGGAGGCATTGTTGCATTTCACTAATTTTAAGTCAGAGTTGGCGGTATCATAATAACTAATCACTGGATAACCATCGGTGCCGATAGTGATGGAGGTATATT